>DASUOK010000171.1:0-3042 GCA_036276675.1 Gaiellaceae bacterium
GCCTCGGGAACCCGGTTGCGCAACGGCCCGTCGCCGACGATCACGCGCGGCATGCCCTCGGTCGCCTCGAGGAAGTCGAGGATGCCCTTCTCCGCCGAGAGGCGCCCCACGAAGAGGACGTGCGGCGGGTCGTCCGGCTCACCGACCTCCGCGGGGATCTCCACCGGCGCCGGCACGAGGCGCGCCTCGCGCGCGCCGAGCTCCCGCGCCGCCGCGACGAGGAACTCCGACGCGCCGATCGCGAGTCGGGCGCGGCGTAGCAGCGGCCGCGCGAGCCAGGGGGCACGCCGGACGAGTTCGACGTCGCTCCCCCAGAGCTGCACGACGAACGGCTTGCCGGTGGCGAGCGCCACGAGCGCCGAGGGCAGCCAGTGGGCGTGCACGAGGTCGGCGTCGACCGCCGCCCGGCGCGCCGCCCGGGCGAAGGCGACGAAGAAGGCGGGGAGCAGCAGCACGAGCCAAGGCCGGCGCCGCAGGTTGCCGAGGACGCCGTGCCCGTAGGCGATCCCGTAGTGGCGGAACGAGGCGGGCGAGACGACCTCGACGTCGACCCCTGCGGCGCGGACGCGCTCGACCGCGTCCCGGACGAAGTGCCCGGCCACGTCGTCGGCGTGGCGCGGGTACGACGTCGTCAGCACGACGACCTTCACAGGCGCCGCCCTGCTTCCGCTCCGTCGAGCCGACGCCGGAACACGATCGGCGCCGAGACGACGAGCAGCGCCAGCGCGAAGAAGTAGTAGAAGGACATCGTCAGGTAGAAGGCGTTCGCGGCGATCGTGCCCACGAGCGCGGCGGTCAACCCCCACGCGAGCGGCCGCACGCGTGCCGAGGCCCGGTCGCCCGCGGCCGCCAGCGCCCGCCCGAGCGCGCGCAGGCGCCCCAGCCGCCGGAAGAGGTAGACGAGGAACCCGGCGAACAGCAGCGTCCCGACGACGCCCGTCTCGACGATCGTCGCGACGTAGAACGAGTGCGGGCCGAAGTTCGTCCGCCCCGTGACGAACTCGTAGTAGACGGAGAAGTTGTTCAGGCCGAGCCCGAAGAGCGGGTGCTGCGCGAGCACGTCCGGGACGAAGCCGTAGACCTCGAAGTGGGTCGACGCGCCCGCGCCCTCCGTGCTGATCCGCGACCGCAGCACCGTCTCGAAGAAGTCCCACTGCGACGCGACGAACGCCCCGATCACCGCCGCGACGCCGGCGAGCGGCAGCCACAGCACCCCCGAGCCGAGCTTGTGGCGGTACGGCAGCGCGAGCACGGCGAGGCCGGCACCGAGCCCGAGCAGGCCGCTGCGAGACAGCGTCGCGAGCTCGATCACGAGCAGGAACGCGAGCAGGACCGCGAGCGGCACGCGCAGCCGGTGGCCCCGCTCCAGCCGCAGGTAGATCGGCGTCAGCACGAGCAGCGGCAGGATCAGCTCGATGCCGAGGTGGTTCGGGTCGCCGGTGAGCGCATTCGGCCGGTACACGCTCCGCCCTTCGATGGCGCCGTAGACGTTGATCGAGCTCGCGCCGCCCGTGATCGGCGAGAGCAGCGACTGGTCCAGGTTCACGTCCGCGACCTCGGCAGCGGCGAGCTGGACGATGCCGTAGACCGCGTTCGCCGCGATCCCGAGCATGAACACGGACAGCGTCTGCCAGTAGAAGCGCTCCCTCCGGCGGACGACGTAGAGCACGCCCGCGACGAGGAAGAGGAAGTGCAGCAGGAACTTGACCATCCCCTTCGCCCACTGGGCGAGCGCCTGCTCGGTCTCGAGGTTGAAGAAGCCGACGAGGTACACGAGCAGGAAGAGGCAGAAGAAGCCGGCGGCGACGGCGGCCCCGCGTGCGAAGCGCCGCTGGCCGGTCGAGAGCAGGTGGCCGCCGAAGGCGATCAGGAAGAAGGCGGTGAGGACGTCCGAGAGGCTGAGCGTGCCCGCGACCTCCCACTGGATCTTCGCGAACGTGATCGTGAAGATCGTCGCGAAGAAGAGGACGTCGGTGACGCGCGAGGGCCGGGTCACAGCGAGTGCAGCAGCTCCGCCAGCTCCTCCGCCCGCGCCCGGCGCGAGAGCCGGTCGCGCGTCTCCGGCTCGAGCTCGACCGCGGGGAGGCCGCCGTTCTCGAAGCGACCGTGCAGCGTCGCGAGCGCCCCCTTCAGCGCCTCGACGTCGTCGGGCGGCGCGACGACGCCGGCCCCGGTCCGCTCGATCAGCTCCGCCGCCGCGCCGCCGGGCGGCACCGCAGCGAGGATCGGCCGCTCGGCGGCGAGGTACTCGAAGACCTTGCCGCTGAGAACGCCCTGCCCGCGCCCGCCCGCCTCCGGGATCAGGAGCAGCAGGGCATCGGAGTCGCGCTGCAGCTCGAGCGCGGTCTGGCGCGGGGCGTACGGGATCAGGCGCAGCCGGTCGCCGAGCCCCAGCGACTCGGCCCACTCGCGGTCGGAGGAGCGGAAGTCGCCGACGAAGCGGGCCTCGACGTCGAGCCCTGACTCGGCCAGCGCGGTCAGGAACGGGCGCGGATCGCGCTTGCCGAAGAAGCTGCCCGTGTGCGTGATCCGGAACCGGGGCCCCGGCCTGTACTCGAGCCCGGCGAAGTCGTCGAAGTCGCAGCCGTTCGCGATCGTGCGGACGGGCCCGCGCGGGTCGAGCGCGCGCATCTCGTCGGCGATCGCCTCCGAGACGCACGAGATCGCATCCGCCCTGCGCGCGACCAGCCGCGCGAGCCGCGCGTTCGTCGCCTGGCGCGCCCGCGTCGCGGCGGTGTCGGCGCGGCGGTGCTGGTTCGCGACGAGGGGGTCGCGGAGGTCGGCGAGCCACGCCGCCCCGGTCGCCCTGCGCACGGCCGCGCCGACCAGGTGGATGGAGCCCGGCGGGGACGTCGTGAGCACCGCGTCGATCCCCTCGCGCCTCGCGATCCGGATCGCCGCGGGGATCGCGGTCAGGTTGAAGGTGACGCTCGCGTCCGGAAGCAAGAGGCGCCGGGCCGTGACCTGCGCCTGGACGAGCGCGCGCTCGAGCCCGTCCGAGGCCAGCCGCAGCTCCTCGGTCGGCTTGCGCGCTCTCGGGCC
>DASUOK010000172.1:0-5890 GCA_036276675.1 Gaiellaceae bacterium
CGCTGCCGCCGGGAGAGCGTCGCTCCGGGCACCGTCGGACTGGCCCGCGAGCTCGGCGGCGCGCGCGGCGAGCCCCTCGGAGTCGACGACGCCGTGGCACGTCTCGCCGGCGACGAAGCACGGGTGCTCCAGCAGGGCGCGATGGAAGCCGAGCAGGGTCGGCGGGCCCTCGACGGTGAAGTCCTCGAGCGCCCGCAGCATCCGCCGGCGGGCGTGCTCGCGGTCAGAGCCGCGCACGATCAGCTTGGCGATCATCGGGTCGTAGAGGTCGGTGATCTCCGAGCCGGCGACGACGCCCGAGTCGACGCGGATGCCGGGCCCGGACGGCTCCCGGTAGGCGGTGATGCGGCCGGGGGCCGGCAGGAAGCCGCTGCCGACGTCCTCGGAGTTGATACGGCACTCGATCGCGTGCCCGCGCAGGACGACGTCCTCCTGCCGCAGCGACAGCGGCTCGCCGGCCGCGATCAGCACCTGCTCGCGCACGAGGTCGACGCCCGTCACCTCCTCCGTGACGGTGTGCTCGACCTGGATGCGCGTGTTCATCTCCATGAAGAAGTACTCGCCCTCGGCGGTGAGCAAGCCCTCGATCGTCCCGGCCGAGCGGTAGCCCGCGGCGCGCGCAGCGTCGACCGCGATCGCGCCGATCCGCTCGCGCAGCGCCTCGTCGACGGCCGGTGAGGGCGTCTCCTCGACCAGTTTCTGGTGCCGGCGCTGGATCGTGCAGTCGCGCTCGCCGAGGTGGATCACGTTCCCGTGCGCGTCGGCCAGCACCTGCACCTCGACGTGCCGCGGGTCGACGAGATAGCGCTCGACGTAGACCCGGCCGTCGGCGAAGAACTTCTCGCCCTCCCGCTGCGCGCTCGCGAACGCGCGCTCCGCCTCGTCGGGCGAGGGCACGAGCTTCATCCCCTTGCCGCCGCCGCCGGCAGCCGCCTTGACGATCAGCGGGTAGCCGACCTCGTCGCCGAGCCGCAGCACCTCCTCGACCGTCGCGACGGGATCAGTGGCGCCCGGGACGATCGGGACGCCCGCCGCCTGCATCGCGGTTCGCGCCTCCGTCTTCGAACCCATCAGCGCGATCGCGGCGCTGGGCGGGCCGATCCAGACGATCCCCGACTCCTCGCAGGCCAGAGCGAACGCGGCGTTCTCGGCGAGGAAGCCGTAGCCGGGATGGATCGCCTCGGCGCCGGCCCGGCGCGCCGCCTCCAGCAGCCGCTCGCCCGCGAGGTAGCTCTCGGCCGCCGGCCCTGGGCCGATCAGGTACGCCTCGTCCGCCGCCCGCGCGTGCACGGCGTCGCGATCCGCCTCGGAGTAGACGGCGACGGTGCCGATCCCGAGCTCGCGCAGGGTGCGGAAGATCCGCACGGCGATCTCGCCGCGATTGGCCACGAGCACCTTGGAGAAGACGGGCATGGGGCGCGTATTCTCTCCGAGCCGTGACGCTTCCCGACCAGCTGACCGTCGCCAGGGCCGCGTCCGTGCCGCTGGTGGTGCTGCTCTACTCGTGGGAGCTGCCGCACAACGAGATCGCCGCGACCGTCCTCTTCTGCGTCGCGATGGCGACGGACTGGCTCGACGGCCGCATCGCGCGCAGCCGCGGAACGACCTCCTCGCTCGGCACGCTCCTCGACCCGATCGCCGACAAGGTGCTCGTGCTGGCGGTGCTCGTGGTGCTGATCGAGGACGGCATCTGGCCGGGCTGGATGGTCGCCGCCATCGTGGCGCGCGAGCTGTTGATCTCCGGCCTCCGCCTGGCCGCGATCGAGCGCGGCATCGTCATGGCCGCACGCGACCTCGGCAAGCTGAAGACGTGGTCGCAGGCGGTGGCGGCCGCGCTCGGCGGCTTCGCGGCCGCCGGGCTCTGGAGCGACGCGATCGGCTGGTGGGCGCTCCTCGTCGCGCTGGCCCTGACCTGGGTGTCGGGGCTCGACTACGCCCGCATCGCGCCGCGCGTGCTCCGCGGCGCCGCGTGACCCGCCGCGAGGGCCGAGTCGAGCACGCCGGCGGGCGCACGTGGTACCGCGTCGTCGGCGAGGCGGCGCCCGGGCGGGCGCCCCTGCTCTGCCTGCACGGAGGCCCCGGCTCCACCCACCACTACTTCGCACCGCTCGAGCGGCTGGCGCGCGACGGTCGCGCCGTCGTCGTCTACGACCAGGTCGGCTGCGGGCGCTCCGAGAGGCGGGCGGACGCCGCGTGGTCGCTCGGGCTCTTCCTCGACGAGCTCGATGCGCTGCGGGCCGAGCTCGGGCTCGATCGCGTCCACCTGCTCGGCACGTCGTGGGGCGGGATGCTCGCGCTCGAGCACGCCCTGCGCCGGCCCGGCACGCTCGCCAGCCTGATCCTCAGCTCCACCCTGGCCTGCGCCGCCGACTGGGAGGCGGAGGCGCGGCGGCTCCGTGACGCCCTCCCCGCCGACGTGCGCGCCGTGCTCGACCGGCACGAGGCCGCCGGCACCTTCGACGATCCCGAGTACGAGGCTGCGATCGCCGTGTTCGACGCCCGCCACTTCCACCGCGGTGAGGCGCGCCCCGAGCTCGAGCGGATGCGTCGCGAGCGCTCCCTCGAGGCCTACCGCGCGATGTGGGGCCCGAACGAGTGGACGATGCGGGGCGTACTCAGCGGCTGGGACGTGCGGCCGCGGCTCGCGGAGCTCGACGTCCCCACGCTCGTGCTCCGGGGACGTCACGACCTCTGCACCGACGTGATCGCCGCCACGCTCGTCGGCGGGATCCGCGGAGCGCGCGAGGTGCTGCTCGAGCACAGCTCCCACACTCCCGTGCTTGAGGAGACGGAGCGCTACCTCGCGCTGGTCGGCGCCTTCCTCGACGAGCGCGAGGCAGGCGTCACGCAGCGCGCAGGCCCGGGCGACCGTGCGCCGAGCACCAGTCGTCGAAGGCCGCCCACGCGCGCAGATACCCCGTGAGCTGCGTCAGTCCCCGTGCCACCTCGACCTTGATCGAGATCACGCAGATGGGGCAGAACGGCTCCTCGTCGGACCGGGCCGGATGTTCACCACAGCGAGTACACATCGTGGTGCTGCAACGGGTCGGTCGCCGGTCCGGATACGGCTTCTAATCGTCGTCTCCGGCCGCGCTCACGCCCTCCGCGAGCGCGGCCTCGGCCCAGGCGGACGGCGTCGCCGCCGCGCGCGTCTCCGCGACCGTGCGCAGGATCGCCGCACGCGTGGAGTCGTCCGGCTCGGGCACGATCGCGATCTCGGTGGTTTGCAGGGCGTTCGTGCGGTTCACTCCTTCGGGGGATGGAGCCGGGAGAGCGGCCGACCAGAATCCTCGCATCTGAGTTCACTTCCGGCGTAGAAGGGACGATCGATGCTGCAGTGGAAGAACCCGAGGCTCGTGGTGCTGCTCGTCGTGCTGGCGACCGTCGCGACGGCGCTCAGCCAGTGGGGCTGGCTCGACCGTCAGTGGGGCTGGTAGCGGCAGTCCGATGAGTGCGGGGGCCACCATGCCCCCGCGGCTCGCGCTCGTCGTCGTCCCGGCCGTCGCGGCGGGTTTCGTCGTCGTCGTCGCGGCCGCGGTCTCCCTGGCGACGGCGCCGCTCTCGATCGCCGCGCTCGCCGGGATCTTCGGCCTGCTCGCGGCCTCGACGCTGGCGGAGCGCTACCCCGTGCCGCTCGACGGCATCGACACGGGCGGCGTCTCGCTGCTCTTCGTCTTCTGCGTCGGCACGACCGTCCTCTACGGCTGGGAGGCGGGCGTGGTCGTCGCGTTCGCGGCCCCGATCATGCAGATGCTCGAGCACCGGCCGCCGATTCGGGTGGCCTACAACGCCGCCGTCCTCTCCGTCGTGACCGCCACCGCGGGCTTCGCGATCGAGCCCCTGCGCGGCGACGGTCCCTTCCACCTCCTCGCCCAGGTCTCCGTCGCAGCGACCGTCAACTACGGCCTCAACCTGCTCCTGATCAGCCTCGTCGTCGCCGTGAGCGCGCGCAAGCCGTTCGCCACCGTTGCGCGCTCGAGCCTGTCGATCACGGCTCTGCCCTTTGCGCTGATGGCCTCGGCGGCGCTGATCCTCGTCGTCCTCTGGGAAGCATCACCGCTGCTCTCGGCCGCCCTCGTCGGGCCGCTGCTCGCGATCGCGCTCTACCAGCGCTCGACGTTCCGCGAGCTGCGCGCCATGCGGCTCGCGCTCACCGACCCGCTCACGGGCCTGGGCAACCACCGGCACTTCCACGACCGCCTCGAGCGCGAGCTCGCGGACTCGCAGGCGCAGGGCTACCCGCTCAGCCTCTGCCTCGTCGACATCGACGACTTCAAGCGGATCAACGACCGCTTCGGCCACCCCGGCGGCGACAGAGTGCTCGCCCAGCTCGCGACGAGGCTGCGCCAGGGCGGCGAGTCCTTCCGCCTCGGCGGCGACGAGTTCGCGATCCTCCTCCCCGGCCGCGACGACGAGGGCGCCGCCATCGCGGCGCAGGCGATCGTCGGCCGCCTCTCCGGCACCGAGCTCGCGCCGGCCGGCGCCGTGTCGATCAGCGCCGGCATCGCGACCGTGCCTCCCGAGGGAATCGTGCGCGACGAGCTCGTGCGCCGCGCCGACAGCGCCCTCTACTGGGCGAAGGAGTACGGCAAGGACCAGGTGCGCGTCTACCGGCCTGACGTGCTCGAGATCGCCGAGCTGCGGCGGCTCGCAGCCGGCCCCGACCGTGCGGCCCGCTTCCGCGCGGCCGCCAGCCTCGCGCGCGCCGTCGACGCGCGCGACGCGTACACGGGCAGCCACTCCGAGCGCGTCGCCGAGCTCGCCGCGCGCATCGCCAGGCGAATGGGTGTCGACGCCGAGCACGTCGAGCTGACGCGGCTCGCCGCCAGCCTGCACGACGTGGGCAAGCTTGCGATCCCCGAGGAGATCCTGCGCAAGCCCGGGCCGCTGTCGGAGACGGAGCGGCTCGTGCTCGAGCGCCACCCGCAGATCGGCTTCCGCATGCTCGAGTCGCTCGACGTCGACCCGGTCGCCGACTGGGTGCTCCACCACCACGAGCGCTGGGACGGCTCCGGCTACCCGGACGGGCTCCCCGGCGACGAGATCCCGCTCGGCGCCCGGATCATCTTCGTCGCCGACGCCTACGACGCGATGACGTCGGACCGCGTCTACCGCGACCGCTTCTCCGGCGACGAGGCGATCGCCGAGCTCGAGCGCTGCGCCGGCAGCCAGTTCGACCCCGAGATCGTGGGCGCGCTCGCCGCCGAGCTCGGCCCGCGGCGCGAGCTGCCGGTCACCGCGCTCGCCTGACGCTCACCCGCGCGGAGCGAATCGCGGCCGCGCCCCACCACACGGCGAGGCCGATCCCGAGCGCCAGGGCGAGGTTCGTCGCGAAGCCGATCGCGCCGAGCGCCACCGCGAGCAGGAGCTCCGGCCCTCGCGGCAGATCCCGGAGGAGGCCGATGTGCAGGATCCCCGCGCCGGCGAGCAGACCGGCCAGGATCGGGAGCGGAAAGGCTCCGAGGAGCGCGCCGAGCCCCGCTCCGAGCCCGACGGCGAGCACGAGCAGCGTCACGCCGATCGCCAGCGGCGCCCCAGCCGTGCGCGCGCCGAACGAGACGTGCGCGGTCAGCCCGCCGGCGCCGTGACAGACGGGCATGCCGCCGATCGCGCCGCCGAGCAGGTTCGCGCCGCCGAGCGTCGCCGCCAGCCGGCCCGGCCGTACGCGCGCAGCGCGCTCGCCGAAGTAGGACCGCGCCGCGTCGGCTGTGGCGAGACAGGAGTTGGCGAAGGTGAGCGGCAGCTGCGGCAGCACGAGCACGGTGAAAGCGGCCCAGAAGGCCGCGCCGTCGAGTGACGGCAGCGCGAGCTCCGAAGGGCCGAGCCGAGCGCCCGAGTCGGCGGCGACGACGACGACCACCGCCGCGATCGCCACGAGGACGAGCGGCAC
>DASUOK010000173.1:0-8253 GCA_036276675.1 Gaiellaceae bacterium
CTCGTTCCGGTCGAGCCCCCGGCGGAGCTGATCGAGCGGCTGCGCGGCGAGCTGCCGGAGCTCCCGGCCGCGCGGATCCGCCGGGTGGCCGCCGACCTCGACCTCGACCGCGCGACCGTCCTCGTCACCGGCGGGCTCGACCGGTTGTACGAGGCGACGGTCGCGGCCGGCGCCGACCGGGTCGCCGCCGCGAACCTGATCGCGAACCGGCTCGCGGGTGTGGACGGCGCGGCGGTCGACCCCGCCGAGCTCGCACGGCTCGTCGAGGCGCGGGAGCGGATTCCACGCGCAGCGCTCGACGAGGCGCTGGCGAAGGTGGTGGAGCCGGGCTTCTCGGCCGACGCCTACCTCGCCCAGGAAGCCTTGTCGGATGCGTCCGAGCTGGAGCCGGTGGTGGCGCGCGTGATCGACGCGCACCCCGAGCAGGCCGCCGACTACCGGGGCGGCAAGGAGGGGCTGCTCGGCTTCTTCGTCGGTCAGGTGATGAAGGAGACCCAGGGCAAGGCCAATCCGCGCGTGGTGAACGAGCTCGTGCGCGAGCGGCTCGCCGAGACGGGTTAGCCGCTCGGGGCGGCGACGCCCTGGCACACTGCCGGGATGGCTCGCAGGCTGCTCTGGCCGGTCGTCCTGCCGCTCGCGGGTGCGGGCGTGCTCGTCGGTCACGATCTCGCCTACCGGCTCACCGGCGCCGGAGCCGCCGCCGGGCTGCACGACTACCTTGCGCACGCCCCGCAGGTCCTCGTCGCCGTCTCGTTGCCGGCCGCGCTCGTCGCGCTCTCCGGCGGCCGCACCTCGCCGCCGCGCCCCTGGGCGTTCGCGCTGCTCGGTCTCGCCGGCTTCACCGCGCTCGAGCACCTCGAGCGCCTGGGCGAGGGCGGGCTGCCGTGGCTCCTGTCGAGCCCGGTCTTCCTCGTCGGCCTGGCGCTGCAGCTGCCGTGTGCGCTCGTCACCTGGTGGCTCGCGCGCACGCTGCTCGCGCACGACGCGCCCGGTGCGACGCTTCCGCCGGGCCTCCCGCACGTCGCGTTCGCTCTGCCACAGCACCCCGTCTCCCTCGTTGCGGCGCCCCGGCCGGCGAGGGCGCGGCTGCGCGGCCCGCCTGCGCTCCTCTGACCGGCACTCCGGCCGCGCCCGGCGCGGCCCGAACGACCCACCAGAGGAGCTGAGATGAATCCGACCTTCCGCCGAGTCGCACTGGCAGCCGCGACACTGGGGCTGCTGCTGAGCCTCTTCCTCGCGCTGCGACCCGACGACGAGGACGAGACGACCGCGACGACTGCACCCCCTGCCGCCACGACGACGGCGGCCGCGACGACGACGGACGCGCCGGCGACGACGGAGGAGCCGCCGCCCCCCGCGACGACGGAGGCGCCGCCGGCGACCACGACCGCCCCCGGCCCGGCCGTCGTCCGCATCGTTGTCGTCGGCGGGCAGCCGGAGGGCGGCATCCGCCGCGCGAGCGTGCGCCGGGGCAGAGAGGTGATCGTCCGCGTCAGCTCGGACGTGGCCGACCACATCCACCTGCACGGCTACGACCTGATCGCCGACGTCGCACCCGGCGCGCCGGCGGAGCTCACCTTCGTCGCGGACGTCCCCGGCCGCTTCGAGATCGAGCTCGAGGACCGCGGCGTGCCGATCGCCGACATCCAGGTCCGTCCGTGACGGTGGCCGCGAGCCTGCTCGCGCACGGGGTCGGCGGCGTCCGCGACCTGCCGGTCCCGTCCTGGCTCTTCTTCTGGGGCGGCGCCGTCGTCCTCGTGATCTCCTTCCTCGCCCTCGGCGTCCTCTGGCGCAGGCCGCAGCTCGAGGAGAAGGCCCGCGGCCGCCCGCTGCCGGCCGGGCTCGTCGGGGTCCTCGAGTCGCGTGCGCTCCGCGCCGTCCTGGGTGCGATCTCGGCCGGCCTGCTCGTGCTCGTCTTCCTCGCCGCGCTCCTCGGCGAGCCGAGCTCCGCCGAGAACCTCGCGCCGACGTTCGTCTACGTCGTCTTCTGGCTCGGGGTCGTCGTCCTCCAGGTCGTGCTCGGGAACGTCTGGCCCGTGCTCAACCCCTGGCTCGCCTTCGCCGACGCGGTCGCCTGGATCTCGGAGAAATTCGGGCGCACCTGGACGCCGCCGCTCGCGTATCCGTCGAGGCTCGGCGTCTACCCGGCGGCGTTCCTCCTCTTCGCCTTCACCGTCCTGGAGCTGGCCTACTGGGACCCGGCGAACCCGCGGGCGCTCGCGCTGGCCGTCGCCCTCTACAGCTACGTGACGTGGTTCGGCATGGCGGCCTACGGCCGCCGCACGTGGGTCGAGCACGGGGAGGCGTTCACGGCCTACTTCGGGCTGTTCGCCCGCATCGCCCCGTTCGGTCGCCGCGCGGACGGGCGGCTGGTCGCGCGGGTGCCGTTCAGCGGCCTCGCTGGGGCCGACCACCGGCCGGGCGTGCTCCTGCTCGTGGCCGTCATGCTCGGCTCCGTCGGCTTCGACGGGCTCAGCCGCTCGTCCTTCTGGCAGGACCTGCGGGCGGACGTCGAGGGCCCGTACCTGCTCGACTCGCCGGCCGTCGCCGACCTGCTCGGCATGCTGCTCGGCATCGGCGGGCTGGTGGGCTGCATCGCCATCGTCTGCGTCGCCTACCTCGCCGCGGTCCGAGCGGCGCGGGCGGCGGCGGGCTCAGGCCATGACTTCACCGCCGACTTCCTGCCGAGCCTCGTCCCGATCGCGCTCGTCTACGCGGTCGCGCACTACTTCACGCTCCTGCTCGTCCAGGGGCAGTTCTCCCTCCCGCTCGCGTCGGACCCGTTCGGCCACGGCTGGGACCTGCTCGGCGCGGCCGACTTCCAGCCCAACTTGGCCCCGCTCTCGCCGAACGTCGTCTGGTACGTGCAAGTCGGCGCTCTCGTCGGCGGGCACGCCGCCGGGCTGACGGTCGCGCACGACCGCGCCCTCCAGCTGCTCCCGGTCAAGGACGCGCTGCGCTCCCAGTACGCGATGCTGGCCCTGATGGTGCTCTACACGGTCGGCGGCCTCTGGCTGCTCTCGCAGGAATGAGCGCGCTGCTCGCCCACGGCGGCGTCGGGGGAGCGATCGTCGAGGTGCTGCTCGTCGTCGGCGTCGCCGCCTTCTTCTTCACGATCTGGCTGCGGGAGCGGCGCTCCCGCAGCGACGCCGACGACGGCGGTGGCTAGATCAGCCCGCAGGAGCGGGCCGTGTTCGGCCAGGGATGGAAGCCGCGGCCGCTCCGGTACGCCCGCTCCGCGACCCACATCTGCTCGACCGGCGACCAGCGGTCGGCCGTCCCCTTGCGCTGCAGCAGGTGGCCGCCGTACTGGCGCTGGAACGCGATGTTCATCTGCAGGCCGCCGTAGAAGCCGTTGCCCGTGCGCGTGCGCCAGCCCTGGCTCGGGTGACGCTCGTGGCGGTGGATGCAGCGCCACTGCCGCTCGTGGGGCGGGTTCTCGGCACGCCGCTCGGCGCGCTCGGCGCGCTCGCGCCAGAGCGCGCGGATCCAAGCGCGGTAGGCCGCGCTGCGCGTCGTGCGCTCGCCGTAGGTCGTCGGCGTGCGCGGCTTCATCATCAGCCGCTGCCAGTGCCAGGTCTCGCTGCGGAGCTCGGCGATCTGCGCCAGCACGGTCGCGCGCTTCGTGGCGGCGTCGGCCGAGTCGGGACGGGTCAGCGCCGCCACGGCGAGGACGAGAACGCCCACGGGCACGAGCAGACGCACGGACAGGTTCGCCACAGAACCTCCTCTTTCGGGAGTACGGGTGGGCCGCAGGCGGACGGTTGGGGCCGCAGGTGTCCGCGCTCGGCCGTTGGAGCCCGCGCACCGTAGCAGGTCGTACTGTTTGCAAAGAGTAAGGATCAGGCGCGGGCGATCGTGCCGCCGTAGAGCAGCAGCGCGGCGACCGCGATGAAGGCTCCCGTCTCGGCGGCGCCGAGCCCCGAGAGGGCGCTCCCCGCCGCCGCGAGCGTGAAGCCCGCGAGCAGCAGGGCGTTGCCGAGCGGCCGCCGCCGCAGGGAGAGCAGCGCCACGCCGACGAGCGCGATCGAGCCGGCGATGTTGCCGACGAGCGCGAGGATCCGGGCCGGCAGGTAGTCGAGGTGCTCCTGTGCAGCGGGGATCGTCGTCCCCGAGATCGGGGCCGTGAGCGGCTCGGCGAGCACGACGCCGACGGCGAGGCCGACGTAGACGAGGACGACGGGCGCCGCCAAGCGCCGGCCGATCGAGAGCAGCGAGCCCGCACCGAGGAGCGGTGCTGTGAGCAGGCCGCCGAAGAGGTAGTACGCCCGGAAAGCTCGGTCGTCCCACCCCGCTGCCGCCCCCCAGGCGAGCGCGCCGGCCCCGAGCGCGTAGGCGGCGAGGCCGGCGCTCCAGGCGGCCAGATGCGGCAGCCGCGACGCGCGCCAGCGCGCGGCCAGGAGGCCGGAGAGCCGGAGCGCGAGGAGCGCGGCACCGAACGCGAGCAGGGCCTCCACGCGCGTGAGCGTAGTCGGCCGCGGGCTGGTATAGCCTCCGGCCGGATGGCGCAGAAGCGGTACCTGTTCACGCCCGGGCCCACGCCCGTGCCGCCTCAGGTCCTCGCGGCGCTCGGCGAGCCGGTGCTCCACCATCGCGCGCCGGACTTCCGAATCGTCTACGAGCGCGTGCTCGGCCGGCTGCGCGAGGTGCATCGGACGAGCTCGGACGTGCTCCTCTTCACCTGCTCGGGCACGGGCGCCTTCGAGTCGGCGATCGTCAACCTCTGCTCGCCCGGAGACCGCGTCCTGGCGGTCTCGTCCGGCAACTTCGGGGAGCGGTGGGCGTCGATGGCGCGGCGCTTCGGCTGCGACGTCGAGGAGCTCCGCTCGCCGTGGGGCACGACCCCGTCGCCCGAGGAGCTCGCCGCCAAGCTGGAGGCGAGCGGCCCGGTCGCGCTCGTCTTCCTCGTCCATTCGGAGACGTCGACCGGCGTCGTCGCCGACGTGGAGGCGCTCGCGGCGGTCGCGTCCGAGGCGGGCGCGCTCGTGGTCGTCGACGCCGTCTCCAGCCTCGGCGCCGTCCCGCTCGAGATGGACGAGTGGCGGCTCGACGTGGTCGTCTCAGGCTCGCAGAAGGCGTTGATGACGCCGCCGGGGCTCGCCACCGTGGCCGTCTCGGACGCGGCGTGGGAGCGCGTCGGGGGCGCCACACTGCCCCGCTACTACCTCGACTGGGAACGGACGCGCGCGGCCCAGGAGAAGCTCGACAGCGCCTTCACGCCCGCGGTCTCGCTCGTGGTCGCGCTCGACGTCGCGCTCGGGCTCCTGCTCGACGACGGGCTCGAGGCGGCGTTCGAGCACCACGTCCGCCTCGGGCGCGCCTGCCGCGCCGGCATCAAGGCGATGGGCCTGGAGCTCTTCTCGCCCGACGAGGACCGTTCCGCCGTCGTCACGGCCGCCCGCATGCCGGAGGGTCTCGACGCCTCCGCGCTGACGCGGGCGCTGCGCGACCGGCACGGGATCACGATCGCGGGCGGGCAGGGCCCGGTGAAGGAGAAGATCTTCCGGATCGGCCACATCGGCTGGTTCGACGAGTTCGACATCGCCACGGCGCTGGCCGCCGTCGAGCTCGTGCTCGCGGAGCTCGGTGCACCGGTCGAGCGAGGGCTCGCGTCGACGCGCGCGCTCGAGGTGTACGCGGAGGGGACGACCGTCTGAAGGTCCTCGTGCGCGAGCCGATCGCGGACGCGGGCCTCGAGCTGCTGCGCTCGCGCTTCGACGTGGACGTCGACGGCGCGTCGCCGCTGGAGGACGTGATCGCTGCCTACGACGCGATCGTGATCCGCTCCGCCACGAAGCTGACCGCGGACTTGCTGGCGCGGGCCGAGCGGCTGAAGGTGATCGGCCGCGCGGGCGTCGGGATCGACAACGTGGATGTCGCCGCGGCGACGCGGCAGGGGATCGTCGTCGCGAACGCGCCCGAGTCGACCGTCGTCTCGGCCGCGGAGCACACGATCGGCCTGCTGGTCGCGCTCGCGCGCAACATCCCGCAGGCGCACGCGGCGCTCCGGGCGGGGCGGTGGGAACGGAGCCGCTGGGGCGGCGTCGAGCTCGCGGACAAGACGCTCGGCGTGCTCGGCTTCGGCCGCATCGGGCGGCAGGTGGCGCGGCGCGCGCTCGGGCTCGGCATGCGCGTCGTCGGGTACGACCCGTTCGTCGCACCCGAGCGCTTCCGCGAGCTCGGGGCCGAGCACGCCGCGACCCCGGACGACGTCTTCGCCGCAGCCGACTTCCTGACCCTCCACCTGCCGCTGACCGACGAGACGCGCGGGTTCGTCGACGACGCCGCGATCGAGCGCATGCGGCCAGGCGTGCGCATCGTCAACGCGGCCCGCGGGGAGCTCGTCGACGAGGCCGCGCTCGCGGCGGCTGTGCGCTCGGGCCGAGTCGCCGGCGCGGCGCTGGACGTCTTCTCGGCCGAGCCGTACTCGGGTGAGCTGCTCGAGCTCGACAACGTCGTCGTCACGCCCCACCTCGCCGCCTCCACCGACGAGGCGCAGGACCGCGCCGGCCTGATCGTCGCCGAGCAGGTCGTGGCGGCGCTCGACGGCGGCCTCGTCACGAACGCGATCAACATCCCGGTGGTCGGAGCGGAGGACCTGGAGCAGCTCGGGCCCTTCATCCCCCTCGCCGCGCGGCTCGGCCGGCTGGCGGTCGAGCTCGCAGGCGGGCAGCCGCGCCGCATCGCGCTCTCCTACCACGGCGGGCTCGCCGACCACGACACGCGCCTGCTCACGGTCGCGGCGCTGAACGGCGCCTTCCAGGGGCGCGTCGAGCAGGCGGTCAACTACGTGAACGCGCCGGTGATCGCGGCCGAGCGGGGGATCGACGTGACCGAGGAGCGATCGCGGACGACGCGCGACTACGCGAATCTCGTCACGGTGACCGCGGACGACGTCGAGGTGTCGGGGACGACCATCGGCCCGGAGCACCGCCACTTCCTCGCGGGCGCGCTCGGGTTCGCCATCGATCTCCAGCTCTCGCCGCTGATGGTCTTCTTCCGCTACGACGACGTGCCGGGCGTGATCGGTCGGGTCGGGACGATGTTCGGCGAGGCCGGCGTCAACATCGCCAACATGGCGGTCTCGCGGACGCGGGAGGGCGGCAAGGCGCTGATGGCGCTCTCGATCGACTCCGCGCCGCCCCCGGAGCTGCAGGAGCGGATCCGCGGTGAGGGCTTCGACGACGCCCAGGTGATCGCGCTGGGCTAGCGGGTACGCTCCCTCCGTGCGCGCGAGCTGGCCGGAGCCGGTCGAGCGAGTCGCCGCCTTCCTGCGGGAGGCCGGCGCCGAGGCGAGGCTCGAGGAGTTCGGGTCGGGAACGCCGACCGCGGAGGCCGCCGCCCGCGCCGCGGGCTGCACGCCCGACCAAATCGTGAAGACGCTCGTGCTCATGTGCGACGGCGAGGCCGTCGTCACGCTCGTTCCTGGGGATCGCAAGGCCGATATGGCGAAGATCGCCCTCGCGGCAGGCGCCGCGCAGGCCCGAATCGCCCGCGCGGAGGAGGTCGAGCGCGCGACCGGCTTCGCTCCCGGAGGCGTCGCTCCCTTCCCGCTGCCGCGCGTCGAGCGCGTCTTCGTCGACCAGACCCTGCTCGCGCACGACCTCGTCTGGGTCGGCGCCGGCTCGTCTTTCCACATGGCGGCCGTGCGGCCCGCCGAGCTGCTGCGGCTCACCCGCGCGCGCGCGTTGGACGCCGTCCAGGAGCCCCCGTACCATTCCGCTTCGAAAGGAGACGCTTGATGCGCGAGACCGAGTCGATCTGGATGAACGGTGAGTTCGTGGACTGGACGGACGCGAAGGTGCACGTCGGCGTCCACGGGCTCCACTACGGCACCGGCGTCTTCGAGGGCATCCGCTGCTACGAGACGCCGAAGGGGCCTGCGGTCTTCCGCCTGCGGGAGCACCTCCAGCGGCTCGAGAACTCCGCGCGGCTGCTCTACATGGACCTGCCGTACTCCGTCGACGAGATCCGCACCGCGACGCACGAGCTGATCGGTCGGAACGGCCTGCCCGAGTGCTACCTCCGCCCGTTCGCGTTCTACGGCTACGGCGAGCTCGGCGTCCACACGAAGGGCAATCCCGTCGAGGTCGTGATCATGAGCTGGCCGTGGGCGAACTACCTCGGCGACGAGAACGCCACCACCGGGATCCGTGCAGCCGTCTCCTCCTGGAAGCGGGTGGGAGCCAACACGATCCCGCACGTCGCGAAGGCGACCGGGATCTACCTCAACTCGATGCTCGCGGTGCACGA
>DASUOK010000174.1:0-10019 GCA_036276675.1 Gaiellaceae bacterium
ATCGCGCTCGTTCTCGTCGCCGTGCTCACGGACGACGAGCGCGGCGTCGATGTCGCCGCCCAGGTGATCATCTCCCTCAGCGTGGTCGCGTTCTTCCTCGGCCTCGCGCCGCCCGCCGCGCTGCGCTACAGCTGGCGGCGCCACGAGCAGGAGCAGGTGCAGCGGGCGATCGGCTCGCTGATGGCCCAGGCGACGAGCCAGCGTGAGGTCGCCGAGCGCGTGCTCGCACCGATGGCGGCGATCGTCGGCGCGAGCGCGGTGACGCTGCGCGACGAGCGCGGCGAGGTGATCGGCTCGCACGAGGCCCACCCCGCGGCCGAGCACACGGGCGCCGAGGTCGAGCTCGACGTGCCGGGGGGCGGCTCCCTGACGGTCGCGACCACGACGTACGCGCCGTACTTCGGCGACGAGGAGCTGCGCCTGCTGCGGACGCTCGGCGCGCTCACGGGCCTCGCGCTCGACCGCGCGCGGCTCTTCGGCCAGGAGCGGGAGGCCCGGCTCACGCTCGAGCGGGCCGACCAGCTCAAGTCCGATTTCGTCGCCCTCGCCGCGCACGAGCTGCGCAGCCCGATCGCGACGGCCGCGGGCATCGCCGAGACGCTCACGCGGCACCGCGACCGAATCGACGAGGCCCGCAGGGTGATGCTCGAGGATGCGATGGCGGCGCAGATGGTGCGGCTCGGCGTGCTCGTCGACCAGCTCCTCGACCTGTCGCGCCTCGACGCGGACGTGGTCTCGATCAGGCCCCAGCGGGTGCACGTCCGTGAGCGCGTCGAGCAGGTCGTGCTCGCCGCAGTCGGCGAGGCCACCGGCGTCGAGGTCGCCATCGACGCGCAGCTCGAGGCGCACGTCGATCCGGTCGCCTTCGACCGTATCGTCGCGAACCTCGTCACCAACGCGCTCCGCTACGGGACGCTGCCGATCGTGGTCGAGGCCTGGCGCCAGGACCGGCACTTCCGGCTGACCGTCGAGGACCGGGGCGAGGGCGTGCCCGCCGCGTTCGTCCCGGATCTCTTCGAGCGCTTCACCCGCAGCGACGCGGCACGGGATCGCGCGGCAGGCACCGGCCTCGGGCTCGCGATCGCTCGCTCCTATGCGCAGGCGCATCGCGGCGACCTCGTCTACGAGGCCGCGGCGCCGCGCGGCGCACGCTTCCAGCTCGTCCTGCCGAGCTCCTAGGCCCGGGGCAGGCCGGGCTGGCCGCAGCGCGGCAGCTCGAGATCCGAGGCGGCCTGCCGGGCCTGGATCGCCGCACGCGTGCCGGCGCCTGCGGCGGCCGCGGCGGCGGCGCGATCCTCGCGCTCCGCGGCCGCGGCGAGGTCGTTCAGCGAGCGCACGATGGCGCCCGAGGCGTTGACGAGCAGACGGTGGTCGGCGGCCAGCTCCTCGGGCGGGTCGAGCTCGTCGAGCGCGACGACCTCGCGCTCGCGGATCGCCGCGGCGGCCTCCCCGTACGCCGCCACCGACGCCGCGCTGTCGCTCGGCGGGTCGAGCTCGGCGGCCTCGCGCGTCGCCGTCTCGCAGATCTCCGTCGCCTGCTCGCGGTACTCGTCGGCCGACGTGCCGTCGCCGCCGCACGCGGCGAGCGTGAGCGCGACGCACAGCAGCGGCGCGAGCCTCGCGGCGATCACGCGGGCGTGGGGCGGTGGCGGTCGACGATCGGGCGGAGCTCGAGCCCCGGCGGCAGGGTTCCGTAGACGGAGCCGCCGTCACCGAGCCGAGACGCGCAGAACGCGTCGGCGACCGCCGCGTCGCCGTGGCGCACGAGCAGCGACCCCTGCAGCGCGAGTGCGAGCCGCTCGACCAGGCGGCGGGCGCGCGGCTCGAGGTCGGCGTCGTCGGCGAGCTCGTCCTTCAGCCGGGCGACGGCGGCGTCGAGTCTCGCGTCCGCCCCCGCGGCGAGCTCGACCTCGGCCAGGAACGCCGCCACCGAGTCGGGCTCGCGCGCCAGTGCGCGCAGGACGTCGAGCGCGTTCACGTTGCCCGAGCCCTCCCAGATCGAGTTGAGCGGGCTCTCGCGGAAGAGTCGCGGCAGCTGCGACTCCTCGACGTAGCCGTTGCCGCCGAGGCACTCGAGCGCCTCGGCCACGTGCGGCGGCGTCCGCTTGCAGATCCAGAACTTGGCGACGGCGGTCGCGAGCCGGCGGAAGTCGTGGTCGTCCTCGTCCCAGGCCCGTGCCAGGCGCAGGGCCGTCACCGTCGCCGCCTCGGACTCGACGGCGAGGTCCGCCAGCACGTTCTCCATCGCCGGCTGGTCGGTGAGCAGCCGGCCGAAGGCCGACCGGTGCGCCGCGTGGTGCGTCGCCTCCGCGAGCGCACGCCGCATCAGCGCCGCAGATCCGAGCACGCAGTCGAGCCGCGTGTGGACGACCATCTCGATGATCGTCCGTACCCCGCGGCCCTCCTCGCCGACGAGGCGCGCGGTCGCCCCTTCGAGCCGGATCTCGGCGGAGGCGTTGGAGCGGTTGCCGAGCTTGTCCTTCAGCCGGTCGATCCGGAAGCCCGGCTGCGCTCGCTCGACCAGGAAGCAGGAGAGCCCGGCCGGCGCCTGGGCGAGCACGAGGAAGGCGGCCGACTGGGGCGCCGAGCAGAACCACTTGTGGCCGTCGAGCTCCCAGGCGCCCCCGGCGGCACGCGCGGTCGTCTCGTTCGCGCGCACGTCCGACCCACCCTGGCGCTCGGTCAGCGCCATCCCGCAGAGGGCCTCGCCGCTCGTCAGCCGGGGGATCCACTCCGCCGCGAGCTCGGGTTGCGCGCGCAGTGTCGGCACCGCTGCGAACGTCATCGAGACCGGGCAGCACACGCCCGCCTCGACCTGCCCGAGCAGCACGAACATCGCCGCCCGGGCGACGTGCGCGCCGGGCCGCTCCTCCACCCAGGGCAGCGACTGGACGCGCGCGTCGAGCGCCAGTCGCAGGAGCGAGTCCCAGGCGGGGTGGAACTCGACGGCGTCGATGCGCTCGCCGTAGCGGTCGTGGGTGCGCAGGACGGGCGGGTGCTCGTTCGCGAGCCGGCCCCACTCGAGCGGCTCGCCGCCGAGCGCCTCGCCCCAGGCGACCAGCCGCGCCTCGAAGTCGCCCGCCCCCTCGCGCCGCACCGCCTCGACGAGCGCGGCGTCCGAGGTGAAGAGGTTGTAGCCCGTGAGCGGCGGCGGTTGGTTCGCGGTCGAGGCGGCGGTCGCGCTCATCGGCGCATTCTGCCCGTCAGCGCGCCGCGGAGGGGGGGGCCCGCGGCGCACGCCAGAACCGCCGCGCCCAGAGCGCCACGTAGACGAGGCCGATCAGCACCGGCACCTCGATCAGCGGGCCGACGACGCCGGCGAGCGCCTGGCCCGAGGTCGCGCCGAAGACGCCGACCGCCACCGCGATCGCGAGCTCGAAGTCGTTCGAGGCGACAGTGAACGCGAGGCTCGCCGTCTGGGGGTACGGGAGCCCGCTGAGCCACCCGATGGCGAAGCCCGCGATCCACATGCCTGCGAAGTAGACGAGGAGCGGCAGCGCGATCCGCGCGACGTCGAGCGGCTGCGAGGTGATGGTGTCGCCCTGGATCGCGAACAGGAGCACGATCGTGAACAGGAGGCCGTAGAGCGTGATCGGGCCGATGCGCGGGAGGAAGGTCCGGTCGTACCACTCCCGGCCCTTGCGCTCGAGAGCGATCCGCCGCGTCAGGTAGCCGGCGGCGAGGGGGATGCCGAGGAAGATCAGGACGGTGCGGGCGACCTCCCAGATGCCGACCTCGAATCCCTGGGTGTCGAGGCCGAGCCAGCCCGGCAGGAGCGTCAGGTAGAAGTAGCCGAGCAGCGAGTACGCCGCCACCTGGAAGACGGCGTTGAAGACGACGAGCACGGCGGCCCGGTCGCGGTCGCCCTGGGCGAGGTCGTTCCAGATCAGCACCATCGCGATGCAGCGCGCCAGCCCGACGATGATCACGCCGGTGCGGTACTCCGGCTGGTCGGCGAGGAAGAGCCACGCCAGCGCGAACATGAAGAGCGGGCCGATCACCCAGGAGAGGAAGAGCGACGTGCCGTAGAAGAGCCGGTTCGAGACGCCGTCGTGCTGCGTGCGCCCGAGCTCCTCGTAGCGCACCTTTGCGAGCACGGGGTACATCATCAGCAGCAGCCCGAGCGCGATCGGGAGCGAGACGGTGCCGATGCGGAGCCGGTCGAGACCGTCGTTCAGGCTGGGGATCAGCGACCCGAGCGCGAGGCCGGCGGCCATCGCGAGCCCGATCCAGAGCGGCAGGAAGCGGTCGAGCGTCGACAGCTTCGCCAGCACCGCCCCCTCGTCGCCGGGCGGCGTGCCGGCGGCGCGTTCCCGCTCCTCGAGGACTGCCACTAGCGCTCGCCGTCGTGGCGGCGGGGCCCGAGCACGCTCACGACGCGATCGCCTCCTGCGGGCGCACGAGCTCCGCGAGCCGCTCCAGGACGCCCGCGCGCAGGGAGTAGAAGGCGAAGCGGCCCCGCTGCTCGCGCTCGATCACGCCGGCGTCGGCAAGCTGCTTCAGGTGGTAGGAGACGGTGGGCTGCTTCAGCCCGAGCGCGTCCTGGAAGTCGCAGACGCAGATCGCCTGTCCATGCGCCTGGGCGAGCATGTTCACGACCTTGAGCCGCTGCCGGTCGGCGAGCACCCGGAAGAGCCGCTCGAGCTCGGCCGCGTCCTCGTCGCCGAGCTGTGGCCGCACGAGCGGCGAGCAGCAGGAGAGCAGGTCGAGCGGCTCGGGCACTCGGCCATCGTATCGATGAAACCTGATCGGACGTGCTCTGCCCGGCGTCGGCCCGGGGCGGCTTCACCGCTCCAGCAGGGAGCGTGCAGCCGCGGCTGAGACGGTGTTTCCCTTCGCCTCGTAGAGGCGGACCGCCGCTGCCGCCGCGGCCTGCGCCTCCGCGCTCCGCCCGCTGCCGACCAGGATCGACGCGAGGGTCGCGTAGGCGCCTGCGTGCGTGTTCGGCATCTGCGCGCGCTCGCCCAGCTCGACGGCCTCGCGCGCCAGCCGGACCGCCTCCTCGGTGCGGTCGTGCCCTGCGAGCACCAGCGCCCGCGCCTGCCGCCAGAACATGTGCGTGAGCGTGTCGTCCTCGGGCGCGAGCTCCTCGGCCGTGCGCGACCACCGCTCCCCTTCCTCGAGCTCGCCGAGTCGGCAAAGGGCGAGCGCCAGCTCCGCGGCCGCGGTCGAGCGGTACCCGCGTTCGCCGTGCCGCTGCCAGTGCTCGACCGCGGTGGCCGCCACGGCGGCGGCCTCCTCGAACTGCGCCGCCAGCATGGCGACCTCCCAGCGCGGGCCGGTGCTGTTGACGGCCGGCACCCCGAGCTCGAGCCGTCGGGTCTCGGCCGCACGCTGGAGCGCGCGCGCCCGCTCGAGCTCCCCGCGGGCCGCCTCGAGGAAGGCGCGTCCCTCCAGGAAGAAGCTGTGGTCGTCGACCGCCTGGGTGTGCGCCTCGAGCCACGGGATCGCCTCGTCGACGGGGGTGGGGCCGTAGATGTGACTCCCGGCGAGGATTCCCAGGGCCCGGCGCTCGAGCCGGCGCTTCCCCGCACGGCGTGCGTGCTCGAGGGCGGGCTCGACGGCGTCGATCACCGCACCGAAGCGCGAGCGCCGGAACTCGATCAGGCCGAGCAGCAGCTCGGCCTCCGCGACTCCCTGCCAGTCGCCGGCCCGCTCGAAGGTGGCGACCGCCTCGCGGGCGAGCGGCGCCACGGCGTCGAGATGCCGAGCCGGATCGAGCTGCACCGCGACCTCGGCCTGGGCGAGGCGCGCCCGAAGCTCCCCGGATCGATCGCCGGCGCGGGAGGCGCGGTCGAGCGCCACCGCCGCTTCCCGGGCCGCGGCCGTCAGGTCGCTGAGCTGACGATGGGCGTTGACGAGGTCGATCGCCAGCTCGGGCTCGAGCTCACCCCGCAGCTCCCGGATTCGCTCGAGCAGCCGAACCACGCTCCGCAGGTCGTTCCGCGTCTCGGCTCGCGCGGCCGCGGCCGCCAGCCGCGCCTCGGCCCGCTGCGCGAGCGCGCCCGCCTCGGGATCATCCCCGGCGCCCAGCTCGGCGCGGTAGCGCAGCGACTGCTCGAGGTGGTAGCCGACGAGCTCGTCCAGATCCGGCGCGTCGGCCCGCTCCGTCTCGAACCAGTCGGCGAGCTGCGCGTGGTGGCCGGCTCTGCGGGCCTTTGGCAGGGCGTCGTAGGCGGCGTCGCGGAAGAGCAGGTGCCGGAAACGGTACGAGCGCTCGCCGGGGAGAGGGTCGATCAGCTGCTTGCGGACGAGCGACTCCAGCGGCTCGCCGGCGTCGTCGGCCCCGGAGAGCGCCTCGACCGCCTCGCGGTGGAACTCCTTCCCCTCGACCGCTGCCGCGGCGAGCACGAGCCGCTCGGGCGTGGTCAGCTGGTCGAGCCGGGCGGCCAGCAACGCCTGGACCGTCGGCGGGATCGTGATCGTGTCGGAGCCGGACTCGCGGACGAGCGCGACCAGCTCCTCGAGGAAGAACGGGTTCCCCTCGGCGGATCCGAGCACGCGCCGCTGGGCGTCGAGGGAGACCGGCGTGTCGCCGAGGAGCCCGGCCAGGAGCCGTGTCGCCTCCTCCGCCCCGAGCCCGTCGAGGAGCAGGCTCGTCGCGTTCGCCTTCCCCCCGCCCCAACCGGGCCGTCGCTCGAACAGCTCCGGGCGAGCGAGGCAGAGGAGCAGGATGGGTGCGCCGCGGCTCGTCTCCGCCAGGTGGTCGACGAGGTCGAGGAACGTCGGCTCGCCCCAGTGGACGTCGTCGAAGACGGCGACCAGTGGCGTGGACCGGGCGACGCCCTCGAGGAGCGCGCGGATGCCGCGTGCCGTCTCACCCGCAGACACGGCTTGGGCGTCGTCGGAGAGGACGCTCAGCACGCCGGCACGCGCGGACTCGTCGAGGCCGAGCGCGCGCAGCCGCTCGTCCGGATCGGCGCCGAGCAGCTGGCCGACAGCCTCCACCACCGGTCGATACGCGACGCCTTCGCCGTAGGACAGGCACCGCCCGCGCACGACGGTCGCGTCCCCGAGGCCGGCGAGGAGCTCCTCGGCCAGCCGCGACTTTCCGATCCCGGCGGGCCCGAGCAGCGTGAACAGGTGGCAGGCGCGCTCGGCAGCCGCCCGGTCGAAGGCCTCCCGGAGCATGCGGAGCTCTCGCACCCGACCGACCAGCGGTCGGCTGTGCCGCCGCCCCACACCTGCTTCCGCCTCGCGGATCGCGAGCAACCTGAAGGCCGCCACCGGATCCGCCTTGCCCTTGACGTCGAGCTCGCCGACCGACTGGGTCTCGACGGCGTCGCGCGCGAGCGCGACGGTCTCGGCGGCGAGCAGGATCTCGCCCGTGCCCGCCGCTTCCTCCAGCCGCTTGGCCGTGTTCACGGTGTCGCCGAGCAGCTCGCTCGCACCGGCGAGGAGCTCACCGGTGTTCACGCCGACCCGGAGCTCGAGTCGGGCACCGTGGGCGGCGGACGCGCGGTCGCTCAGGGATCGAACGGCGGCCCGGGCGTCGAACGCGGCCCTGGCCGCCCGGACCGCGTCGTCCTCGTGGACGAGTGGGACGCCGAACACGGCCAGGACACCGTCGCCGATGAGCTTGTGGACGGCGCCGCCGTGACGCTCGACCGCATCCGCCACCGCCTCGTGGTACTGCGCGACGAGGGTGCGGAAGACCTCCGCGTCGACGCGCGCGCCCAAGGCCGTCGAGCCGACGAGGTCGAAGAAGACGACGGAGACTCGCTTCCGCTCCAGGGCCTCCCGGGCGCCGGAGAGCTCGTGGCCGCAGCCGTCGCAGAACCGGGCCGAGTCGCGGTTCTGCCGACCGCAGCCGGGGCAGGTCACCACCGGGCGGCGAGCACGGCCTCGGCGTCGGCGACGATGCTCACGGGGCAATCCTACGGGCGAGGTGCCTCGTGACATCCCCGCGCCGGCGGCGTAGGATCTTCCGGTCGGCGACGTGAGGAGCGACCGTGGCGATCGAGATCGGTGTCGATGTCGCGCTCCTGAAGCACGAGATCAAGAAGACGTACGCGTCCGTCTCCCAGGAGCCGGAGAAGGACTTCATCTTCCCGACGGGACGGGCGTGGGCCGAGGACCTCGACTACCCGGAGGAGCTCGCCCGGGTACCCGACTTCGTGGCCGAGTCCTTCGCCGGCGTCGCCAACCCCTTCTCGCTGGGGCGCCTCGAGGCCGGCGAGCGTGTGCTCGACCTCGGCAGCGGGGCCGGGACCGACTCGCTCGTCGCTGCGCTCCAGGTCGGCCCGAGCGGGTCGGTGACGGGGGTCGACATGACGCCGGAGATGGTGGCGAAGGCCCGCGCCGGCGCCGCCGAGCTCGGCCTGGCCAACGTCGCCTTCGTCGAAGCGGAGGCGGAACAGCTGCCGTTCGCGGACGCGAGCTTCGACGTCGTCGTGTCGAACGGCGTGATCGACCTCATCCCCGACAAGGATGCCGTCTTCGCCGAGTTGCACCGCGTCCTCGTGCCCGGCGGGCGGATCCAGGTCGCGGACGTGACGATCCAGCAGCCGGTCTCGGAGGAGGGGCGGCGCCAGATCGACCTCTGGACCGGCTGAATCGCCGGCGCTCTGCTGGATGCAGAGTACGCGCAACGCCTGGAGCAGCACGGCTTCGAGCGCATCGAGCACGGCAATCTCGTGAACACCTACATGCGCTCCACGTTCGAGGACACGAGGCGAAAGGCCCTGAAGTACGGCGCGCAGGGGGCGACCGTGAAGGCGTTCGCGTCCGTCCGGTAGCGCTCGCGCCTAGGCCCCGCCACGCGCTGTCTGGCGCGTGACCCGAAGGAGGAGATGTGGACGAGCGGGTGGAGCGGGTGGACGTGGTCGTCGTCGGCGTGGGCACCTCCGGCGAGGACGTCGGGCTGCGACTCGCCGACGCCGGGCTGAACGTCGTCGGAGTCGAGAGCGGCCTGCTGGGAGGCGAGTGCGCCTACTGGGAGGCGAGTGCGCCTACTGGGCCTGCATCCCTTCCAAGATGATGATCCGCGCCGCCAGGTTGCTCCAGGAGGCCCGCCGCGTCAACGGCGTCGCAGGTCGCGCCGAGGTCACGCCCGACTGGGCCCCCGTCGCCAGGCGAATCCGGCAGGAGGCCTCCGGCGGCTGGGACGACAGCATCGCCGTCGCCCGTTTCGAGGGGAGGGGCGGCCGCTTCGTGCGCGGGCGCGGCAGGCTCACCGCGCCCCGAACCGTGACCGTCGGCGGACGGAGCTTCGAGGCCTCGCGCGGTGTCGTGATCGCGACCGGGTCGCGGCCGGCGGTACCGCCCATCCCCGGGCTCGCCGACTTCGGCTACTGGACGACGCACGAGGCGATCGCGACCGAGGAGCTGCCCGCGTCGCTGCTCGTGCTCGGGGGAGGCGCCGTGGGCTGCGAGCTCGGCCAGGTCTTCGCTCGCTTCGGCGTCGACGTCACCCTCGTCGAGGCGGAAGCTCGTCTGCTGCCCGCGGAGGAGCCCGAGGCTGCCGGCGTCCTGCGCGGCGCCCTCGAGGCGGAGGGGATCACGGTGGCGGCCGGCTCACGCGTGGAGCGGGTCGAAGCTGCAGGCGCGGCCGTCCGGCTGACGCTCGAGGACGAGACGGTGCTGACCGCCGACCGGCTGCTGGTGGCGACCGGCCGCACCGTCGAGCTCGAGGGCCTCGGCCTCGAGGCCGCCGGTGTCGATGTCGCCGGTGGCTTCGTCTCCGTCGACGACCACCTTCGGGCGGCGGACGGGGCTTGGGCCCTGGGAGACGTGACGGGAAAGGGCATGTTCACCCACACGGCCCTCTACATGGCGGAGACATCGCTAACCGGAATGTCGGCCGCGTTGGTGTGCTCGGCACGTCTGTGATCCGGATCGAATGCACCACCGGCGAACTGCAGCCGCAATCCTTCCTCGAATGTAAGGACACTCGCTCAGCGGAGCGCGACTAGGGCTCGGCGAGGAATGCCTCCAGACGCCCTGCCTCGTCCTCGATCTCGCGCCCCGCCGCGGCTGAAAGCGGCTCGAACGGCTCCAGCACGACACGGCCGTCGTCG
>DASUOK010000175.1:0-30960 GCA_036276675.1 Gaiellaceae bacterium
GGCGGGAGCCCGCTGGGCAGGCGCCCCCTGGACCGGTGGCTGCTGGACAGGTGGCTGCTGGGCGGGTGCCGCCTGCTGGGATGCAGCCCGCGGACCGGCGGCGGGCGGCTGCTGTTGCTGCAGCTGCGCGGCGCCGGTCGCAGCCCGCACCTGGGCGATCTGCGCGACCGTCCGGTAGTTGTCGCGCGCCGCGTCGAGGAAGCGAATCGCCTCGTCGACGAACTCCTCGTAGTCGCGGCGGGCCGGCGTCGCCGCCGTGCCCGTCGCCGTCGTCGCCTCGTCCCGCTGGATCGCCTCCGTCGACGAGCGCGACTGCTGGACGACGTGCGCGAGCTCGTGGGCCAGCAGCCGGCCCCCCTCGGGGCCTGCCGGGTCGTAGCGACCACTCGCGAAGGCGATGTCGTCTCCGACGGTGAAGGCGGACGCATTGAGCTCGCCCGCGGTGGCCGCGGCCCGCGCGTCGTCGTGCACGCGCACGCGGGAGAAGTCGTGACCGAAGCGCGACTCCATCGACCGGCGCGTGGGCGCGTCGAGCGGGCGGCCCGGCGACGCGAGCGCGCCGTCGACGTGGGCCTGCAGCGGTGTCTCGGCGGACGGCGAGGCGGGAGCGGGCTGCACCGGCGCCTGCTCCTCCTCCTTCTGCTCGGACGCCGGTTCGGTCAGCGGGATCGTGAGGCCGAAGCGCCCGGACTGCTGCGAGACGACGTAGTCGATCGCCTCCTCGCTGAGCCGCCGCTCCTCGGCCTCCTTGGCGCCGGGCGCGCCTGGAGCGCGACCGAAGCTCTCCTGCTCGGCCCGGAGGCGCGCGGTCTCGGCGCGGTACGCCTCCTTCGAGGGCTTGCCACCGCTCTTGCCCCTCGGGGCCAGCGGCGCGGTGAACGTGAGCATCAGCCCTACCGAGGTCGGAGCGGCCACGGGCCCCTTCCAGGTCACCTCGCCCGCGAGGCCGGGCTTGATGAAGTCGAGCGGGATCTCGGGCGGCTGGATCGGCAGCTCCTTGCCCGTCGCGGCCAGCGCGCCGACGCCGCCGCCGATCGCGGTCACGAGGACGGCCGGGGACGTGAACGGCTTCACGACCGGGTGCGAGAGCACCTTCTTCTTCAGAGCCTGGCCCTCAGGGGTCTTCATCGCCGCCTTGCCGGCGACCTCGGCCGCCTCCTTGTGCTTCTCCGCCTCGCTCTTCGGCTCGTCCGCATCCTGTCGCTGGACCGACGGAGCGACCGCCGCGAACGACCACCCGGCGACGCTGCCGCCGCGCGCGACCACCTCGGCGGCGCGCCGCGCCTCGCCCTCCTCGCGGTCCTGCGGCTTCGACACGCGCCGCGGCGCCGGCGTGCGCGCCTGCTGAACCGGTGTGCGGGTCACGTGTCCCCTCCTCCGGAGAGCCCGCGCCACACGGCGCCCGCGACCGCTTCCCCGACGCCCGCCGGCGAAGCGGCCCGCACCGGCGGCAGTCGCCGGGCCGACTCCGAGCGGGACGAGATCGCCTCCGTGCTCCCGGCGGCGAGCGCGGCCAGCCGGCGTTCGAGCGCGGCCGCCGCCGCGCGCGCCTGCCCCGGGGGCAGCCCGCGGACGACCAGCTCGTCCACGACGACCTCGACGCTCATCGCAGCGCCTCCAGCTCCGAGTCGGTCAATGCCCGCTCGGCCTTCGCATATTCGAACCGGGCCGCGCGGAGCACGTGCGCCGCCGATACCGGCGTCCGGTCCTCGGCGGCGGCGAACGCCGCGGCGAGCGCGATCGCGTGGATCGACCCGCCCGAGATCGTCAGCCGCGCGAGCGCGTCCGGGTCGATGCCGTCGAGCGGCGTCGCCGCGGGAAAGACGCGCCGCCAGATCTCGGCGCGCTGACCCGCGTCGGGGAACGGGAACTGGACGACGAAGCGCAGCCGGCGCAGGAAGGCCCGGTCGAGGTTCGAGTGCAGGTTGGTGGTCAGGATGGCGAGGCCGCGGTACGCCTCCATCCGCTGCAGCAGGTACGCGACCTCGAGGTTGGCGTAGCGGTCGTGGCTGTCCTTCACCTCGCCGCGCTTGCCGAAGAGCGCATCCGCCTCGTCGAAGAGGAGGACGGCGCCGCTCGTCTCGGCCGCGTCGAACACCCGGCGGAGGTTCTTCTCGGTCTCGCCGATGTACTTGCTCACCGTCCCGGCGAGGTCGATCCGGTAGAGGTCGAGCCCGAGCTCGCCCGCGAGCACCTCGGCAGCGAGCGTCTTGCCGGTGCCACTCTCTCCGGCGAAGAGCGCCGTCACGCCGAGGCCGCGCGAGGTCCGCTCGCCGAAGCCCCAGCGCTCGTAGACCTGCGTCCGGTGACGGACATGGCGGGCGATCTCCCGCAGGAGGTCGGTGTGGCCGGCCGGCAGCACGAGATCGTCCCAGGCCGCCACGGGGTCGATCCGCCCCGCAAGGTCGTCGAGGCGGGCGCGCGAGTGCTCGCGGCAGAGTCGCCGCAGCGCGCCCGGCGTGTCTCCGTTGGCCGACGCGAGCTCGCACGCGACGGCAGCGATGGTCCCCGCGCTCAGCCGGAAGTGCTGCGCGACCTCCTCGACGGCCTCGGTCGGTGCGTGCGAGCCGAGCGCGTCGGCCCAGAGGCCACGGCTCTCGGCCGGCGAGGGCAGCCCGACGGAGCGGTGGACGGCGACCCGGCTGCCTGCGGCGACGGCGCCCTCGCCGACGACGACCGCGACCGGCGCCTCCAGCTCGTCGAGGAAGGCCTCCAGGTCTCCTTCACCTCCGACGACGGGAAGACCGTCGACGAGGATCGCCTCGCGGTCGACGAGGTGCGCGAGACGGGCCAGCTCGGGGCCGGGCGGGGGTAGGGCGTCGGCACGCACGAGGAGCGTCGTGCGCCCGAGGCCCGCGGCGAGGACGTGCGCCACGCCGAGCCTGGCCTCCCGGTCCTGGCCGTCGATCCGGACGAGGACCCTCGGCCCCGCAGTCGCCGCCGTCCGCGCGAGCTCCACCGCGAGGCGGTGCTGCGAGGGCGCCAGCACCGGCCGTGACGTGGCGGGGCGCAACACCCCCTCGAGCTGCTCGTCGGGCGCGTCGATCCCCGTGACGTGGTGGAGAACGCGCTCGTCGATCCGCAGGGGGCGCGTGGCGAGCGTCGGGCCGGGAGCGAGCTCCAGCAGGCGAAGGCGACGCAGCGGCGACCCGGGGGCGAGCGCGTCCCAGTGCGCCTCGGGCAACGTCAGGAGGGCGAGGCCGAAGGTCGGCCGCGGATCGGCGCTCCCCTGGAGCGCGGCGACCAGCGCCCCGACCTCGCCGTCGAGCTCCACCGCGGCCGCGAGGAGGAGCAGCCGCCGCTCGAAGGGAGACAGCCCGACCAGGCGAGCGAGGCGGTCGACCGCGGGCTCGAACCCCACCGCGACCGGCGGGGAAGGCAGGTCGGGTGCGCCGTCGCGGTACGCCGTCAGCAGCGCGCGCACGTGGTCGATCTCCGCGACCAGCGGCGGCTGCTCCTGCACGGCCGAGGTCGGCGGACGCTCGACCTGCGGAGACGCGGTCATGCCGGCACCGTCACGGACTGGCTCGCGTCGAAGGTCGGCGGCTCGGCCGAGCGGTCGACGAGCAGGCTGTCGACGCCGTCGACGTTCAGCCGCACCCACTGCGCACCGGGCGGCACGTCCCCCAGCTCGAACGTCAGCGTCGGCGTCGCCGTGGCATGCGGCTCGGCGGGCGCCCCGTCGCCGCCGAGGATCAGTCGCACGTCCTGCGCGGGTCGGACCTCGGGGCTGACGTCGAGCGTCACCGTCACGCGGCGCGTCGTCGCGTCCCGCGAGACGGTCGCGGGCGGCAGCTGGGGCTCGGGGGCGAGCAGCATCGCGGCGACGTTCGTCTCCCGCGGCGTCAGCTCGTCCGGCCGGATCAGCGAGACGCTGACGAGGTAGACACCTGCAGGCCAGTCCTGCTCCGCCGTCGGTCCGGTCGGAAGCGTGAGGTCGATTCCGGTCGGGTCCGAGCTCACGCCGATCGCGATCGGGTGCGGCTCGTCGAGCAGACGGTGGGCGAAGCGGGCCACGGCGGAGGTTCCGTCGAGGTGGTGGCCCGCGAGCCGCACCGGCTCGCCGAGCCGCGCAGCCGGCTGCCCGTCCTGGGGCTCGACTCGGGTGATCGTCGGGTAGGGCGGCAGCAGGCTGGGCTCGACCAGGAGCCCGCGCTCGAGCACCGGCAGGGCTCTCCGGGCCGGCTTGCGCGCCTCGATCAGAATGACGGAGACGACGTAGGCGACGGTCGGGCGGTAGTTCGACTGGATCGCCGACCAGAGCCTCGACATCTCCTCCGTATCCATCGGCTCCGGTGTGATCGTCACGCCCTCGACCTGGTCGGCGAGGTCGGCGGCACTGACCGTCTGGAACGCCGGGGGCAGGATGGACGGGTCCAGCGGGCCGGTGTCGAGCGCCCTCCGGATGGCCGGCCGGTCGAGCACCGGCCGCTCGTGCAGCACGTGCATCGCGTAGCCGAGCAGGACCTCCGCCTCGAAGTCGGCGAAGCCGTAGGCCGTGAGCAGGTAGTGGAGGTCGAGCGCCAGCGGCGGGTGCGAGATGCGGCTGCCGTTCCCGTCGAACCCGGGCAGGCCGACCTGCGCCCAGCCCTGGTTCAGGCTCGTCCGGTAGAGGAAGAGGTTCAGCGACGGCGACGGCTCTGCCTCCTCGAGGTCGATCGTGTCCGGAGCGACGGCCGTCACCTTCACCGGGCTGAGCGGCGGGGGGATCTCGACGAGGCCGTTGTCCAGCAGGTTCCGGAGGACCGCGCTCACCGCCCCGATGGCCAGCGGGGAGCTCATGCGCCGCGCCTGCCGCGGAGGTAGTCGGACAGCGAGAGCCCATCCGGCTGGCGGGGAACTGCGAGCGGCTGGGGACGAGGCGCCTCCTCCAGGCTGGCGCGCACCTCGAGCCGGCCGATGTGGACGCGCACCGGGGGAGGCTCGTCACGTGCCGCGGCGGCGGCCGCGGGCGTCGGCGGGCCGGCGGGCGCAGCGGGCACCGGCACCGCCGGCGTCGCCGGGACGGCGCTCACGGTGACCGCCGTGCGTGGCTCGGCGGGCCGGGCATCGGGTTCCGCGTCGGTGGCGGGGACGGCCGACACCGGCTCGGGCGCTGGGAGCGGGCGCTCTCGACGAGGGGGCTCGGAGGCCGGAGCCGGGGGCGGCACAGCGAGCGGAACGGTTTGAGCGGCTTCGACGGGCGCTGCCGGCCCGGGCGTCTCCTCGAGCACTCGGTGCGGCCTCGCCCGCCCCGGCTCGTCGGGCGGCTGCGCGAGAGCCCGCGGCAGGGCGCCTGGTGCCGCGACCTGCTCGTCGACGACCTCGATCCCGCCGGCCGCTGCACCCGCCGGGGAGACGGGCAGGAGGGGCTGCGCCAGAGCCGGTGCGCCGACGGCCCGGGCCGCGAGCCGGCCGAGGAGATCGCTCACGCCCCCTCCTCCGCGAGCTCCAGATATGCCGCACGGCGCCGGTCGCCCAGCTCGAGCACCTCCGCCTCGGTCCAGCCGTAGGCGCGGGCGAGGACGTCCACCTCCCGCAGCAGCCTGCGCGCGCGCGCCCGGAGCCCGGCCCACACGAAGCCGGCGACGTCGACGTCGGCGACGAACCCCTCGCCGCACGCGGGACACGACACGTCGACGAGCACCTCCGCGAGCGGATCCGCCGCGGCCATCGCCCGCACGACGGCCTCCCGGAGGTCCGCCGGCAGGTCCGGAGTGCCCGCGCAGCGCTCGAGGAGGACGCGCTCGGCGGCGCCCGCGTCACCCGCCGCCGCGGCAGCGGCGACATCCCGGCTGTCCGGCGATCGCCAGACGACCGACTCGACGGGCGCCGGCGCCGCCGCCTCCCGACCCCGGGCCAGCAGCTCGCGCGCGTCGACCGCGAACTCGGCTCGCTCGCCGCACGCGGGGCACACGGCCGTCGCGTCGAGCGCAGCGCCCGCGTACAGCTCCAGCAGGAGCGCGTCCCGCCGCCCGAGCGGCAATGCGGCCAGCTCGCCGGGATCGCGGCCGGAGGCCCCTGCGAGCGCGAGCGCGCGCCCGACCGGGTCGCGTCCCTCGACCGCCTGCCAGAGGTCGAGGGTGGCGGTCGCCGAGAGCTCCGGCATTCCCACGGCGTCTCGCCTTACGGCTCGGAGAACTGCGGCTCGCTGGGCTCGGGTACCTCGTAGTCGCGCTCCCAGCCCTCGTGCTCGAGCTTGAGCGTCTGGATCGCGACCGCGTTGGCGTTGGCGTCGAGGTCGGGCAGTGCCTGGTACTCCGAGACCCAGGCCCGGAAGATCTTGTAGCTGAGCACGAGCTGCCCGGCCTCGTTGTAGACGTCGATCAGCACGTCCTTGCGGAAGGTCTTCAGCGAGACCTCCGCGCCGAGGCCCGAGCCGAAGTTCCAGACCCGGTTGGCCCAGGACTCGAACTCGGTGTCGTGGGTGACGCCGCGCTCGAGCGTGATCGGCTCGTACTTCGAGCGGCCGGGCGACTTGCGGGTCGTCGAGGGATCGCCCCCCTCGCGGTGCTCGACCACCTCCGTCGTGCGCTTCAACGCGCTGACCTTGCTGATCCCCGCGACGTAGCGGCCGTCCCACTTGACGCGGAACTTGAAGTTCTTGTACGGGTCGAAGCGCAGCGCGTTGACGCTGAACTGGGCCATTACCCACCCCCTGTCTGGCCGGCGAGCTGCTGGATCTTGATGACGACGAACTCGGCCGGCTTCAGCGGCGCGAAGCCGACGGCGATGTTGACGACGCCGAGGTTGACGTCGTCCTGCGTCGTCGTCTCCGAGTCGCACTTCACGAAGTAGGCCTCGCGGGGGGTCGTCCCGGCGAACGCCCCCTGGCGGAAGAGGGTGTTCATGAAGGCGCCGACGTTGAGCCGGATCTGGGCCCAGAGCGGCTCGTCGTTCGGCTCGAACACCACCCACTGCGTGCCGCGATAGAGACTCTCCTCGAGGAAGAGCGCGGTGCGCCGGACCGGGATGTACTTCCACTCGGAGGCGAGGCTGTCGGCGCCGGCGAGCGTGCGCGCGCCCCAGATCACCGTCCCCGCGTCGGGGAACGTGCGCAGGCAGTTGACCCCGAGCGGGTTGACGATCCCGTTCTGGCCGTCGGTGAGCTTCGCCTTCAGCTCCTGCACGCCGCCCACACCGGCCTCGAGACCGGCGGGCGCCTTCCAGACGCCGCGCGCGGCGTCGGTGCGGGCGATCACGCCCGCGATCGCGCCGGACGGCGGGAAGTCGGCGAGCGCGTCGCTCTGGAGCGGGTCGGCCGACCGGATGTAGGGGAAGTAGATCGCCGCGTTGCGCCGGCTGTCCGACGAGATGCTCGTGATGTACGTCGAGAGCTGCGTGCTGCCGCCGGTGAGCTGGGAGGTCGCCGTCCAATCGGGATGCGGGTCGACGATGTAGAGCGCCCGGTGCTCCAGGCAGAACGTCGCCGCCCTGCCCTTCGCGGCCGCGCCGAGCACGCGCCCGGCACTCGTGTCGCTCGCGGGCAGGAAAGGTGGGATGCAGAGCAGGTTGAAGAGGTCGGCGCGCGCCAGGGCGAACACGCCGGTGCCGTCGTCGGCGCTGGGGACGAGGTCGGCGTCCTGCTGCCCTCCGTCCTCGCCCGAGGTCGCTCCCGTCGTCGGGAAGACGGTGAAGCGGGAGGCGACGGCGGGATCGAACGGATCGTCGCCCGGGTTGATGTCGCTGTGCTTGTCCGGGCGCTGCGTCGGCGCCGCCGTGACCCGCACGAGCGCCGACTGCTGCTCGACGATCCCGGCGAGCGAGGCGCCGAGCGGCAGGTTCCGCAGCACCTCGACGGTGCCTGTGCCGACATCCTTGATCGAGAGGTTGAAGAGCGCCGGGGTCGGATCGGACGCGTCCTTCGTCTGGTGGTCGATGCGGACCCGCAGGTCGTCCGACCATTCACCGTGGTTGGCCGCGACGAGCGTCAGCGTCTTGTTTCCCGCACCGCCCACGTCGACGGTGCCCCTGCGGGCCTGGCCGGTCCCGCTCAGTTGCACGGCGCGGACGATGAGCGCGTCGCGGCCGCCGTTCAGGAAGTACTGCTGGACGGCCTGGCTCATCGTGCTCTTCGGCCACAGCCCGCCGAAGAGCCGCGAGAAGTCGGCGAAGCTCTGGACGATCGTCGGCTCGTTCACGGGCCCTCGTCGCGCGTAGCCGACGAAGGCGGTGATCGACGTGGCGACGCCCGTGATCGTGCGGACGCCGCTCGGCACCTCCTCGATGTAGACGCCTGGGTAGGTCAGCGTGCTCGGCATGCACCCTCCTCGTCTCGTCCCGCGGCAGCGTCGCGCACGGGCGTCACTCGTCCGTCACCGGCGCGTCACGTCGGCCGGCAGCCGCCACGACCTCCTTCAGCCAGCGGCCGAAGACGGTCGCGATCTCGTCCTGGCCCGACGTGGTGACCGTCACCTGAGCGGCTTGCGACGTGTCGACGGTGTAGGTGATGCGGGCCGCGAGACGCGGCGGAGCTCCCTCCTGCCACGCGGCCACGACGATCAACGCCGTCGGCTCCCGAGCAGCGGCGCCCACCATGGCGCGCATGCTCGGGCACGGGCGTCACCCGAGCGTCATCGGCGCGTCACGTCCGCAGCAGCTCGTCCAGCTGCGGGGAGGGCTCGGCGCCGAGCCGCTCTCGCAGCAGCCGGCGGCAGAGCTCTCGCTGGCGGAGAGCCTCCGCGCGGTTCCCCTCCGCCAGGTGCACCCGGATCAGGGCGCGGTGGGAGCTCTCTCGCAGAGGCTCCCCACGGACCGCCGCCAACGCCGCCCCGAGCGCTCCGCCGAGCCGGCCGGCGGCGAGCAGCCGGTCGGAGAGGACCTCGAGCGCGTGGAGGCTCAGCTGACGGAAGCGCTCGCGCTCGAACACGAGCCAGTCGTCGTACCAGTCGGGGAGCACCTCGCCGTTGAGGCTCGCCTCGGCCGAGTCGAGCTCCGCGGCGGGGGCCGTCCCGTCGAGCAGCCGCCGGGCGAGCGCCAACGAGGAGCGCACGTCGACGTCGATCCCCGGCGCGAGCCCGAGCCGCGTGCTCGTGGCGTCGACGAGCCGGTGGCCGGAGCGGTTGAGGCGCCAGAGGGACGAGCGGAGGCTCGCCCCCGCGCGCTCGTCGGACGCATCGATCCAGAGCGTGCCCGCCACGTAGGGCCGGAGCAGCGGACGTTCGTGGAGGGCGAGGAACGCGAGCAGCCGCTGCGCGCTGACCGGCAGGCCCACGAGCTCCCCGTCGCAGCGCAGCTCGAACGCGTCGAGCAGCGAGAGCGACGTCCGCACGCTCGGCTGTGGCTTCGTCGCGCGCAGCTCGGCCTGCGCCGTCGGCGTCACTCGTTCACCACACCCTGCCCGGGCGAGGAGCGTGCGAGCCGCAGGTACGAGCTGGAGTCACTGGGCGGCGCCTCCGTCGGGTCTCGATACCTGGAGCGACCCTAGTCGGGGTCGGACCGCCAGGTCAAGTTTCCACAGGGCAGTCGTGCTCGAGCCCTCCGGCCGCGAAGAACCAGACCTTCTCCGCTATTTGGCCGTGATCGAGCCGCTGATGCCTCTGCTGCTCCTCCTCCGGCGTGCCTGCGCCCGGCCGTGCTCAGACGACGGGAACGGCCCAGACGACGACGTTCTCGGCGTACGTGCGCGTCGCCTCGTCGAAGGCGCCCCCGCACGTGACGAGGGCGAGCGCGGGCTTCCCGCGGCGCGCGAAGAGCCGCCGCGGCAGCTCCTGCTTGCCGTAGCTCCGCCGCGCGATCACACGGAAGTGCCGCATCGAGCCCCCCGCGAGGCGAACGCTCACGCGGGCGCCGGGCTCGAGCGTGCGCAGGTGGTAGAAGACGCCCGGACGCGCCGCGTAGTCGACGTGCGCTGCGAGCACCGCCGTGCCGGGACGTCCGGGCTCCGACCCGAAGCGGTACCAGCCCGCGACCCGACCGGTGCGCGGGAGCTCCAGCTCCCCGCTCGCCTCGACGCCCACGGGCACGACCTTCGCCTGGAGCCCGAGCGCGGGCACGCGGACGCGGACGGGCGGCCGGACGTGGACCGCCCGGTGCGAGGCGAGCCGCGCCGAGCGGGTTGCCGGCTGCGGTGTCGCAGTCCGCGCAAGCGAACGCACCGCCGGCCGCGCCAGCCGCTCGGCGACCGCGTCCGCCGCCTCGTGGGGCTCGGCGGCGAGCGCGGCTAGCGAGCCCGCCGCCTCCGGGGGCCTCGTGGCCAGCCACGCGGCCGGAGCGCCGAAGACGAGCGCCGCGCCGGCTGCGAGCAGCGCGAGGGCGAGGCGCCTCAGGGCGCCCCGCCCCCTGCCATCGAGCGGCCGCGTCACCAGCGGCGACCGCGGGCCACAGCGACGGTCGAGCCGAGCACGAGCACGGCGCCGAACGCCATCAGCACGGCCACCCACGCGGGCAGCCCGCTAGCCGCGAGGCCGTCGGTTCCGGCGGCGACTCCGCTCGGCGCGGCCCCCAGGCCGTCCCAGGTCTGGACGAGCAGGTCCAGGTTGCCCGCCTCGAGCGAGCCGGTCGCATAGACGGCGTACGCCGTCCCCGCCTCGAGCGCCAGGTCGGTGGGGCCGATCACTGGATCGGTCGTCCCGGCGGCCGCGACGGCTACGGGGTACGAGCCGGCAGGAACGGTCGCCGTCTCCTCGTTCGGGTTCTCGAGCCCGCTGATGAGCGGCTCCCCGCCCGCCAGAACGTCGACCGCGGGAGCGGCCGCCGTGTGCCGGACCGTGACGCGGCTCTGCCCCGCCTCGATCTGGGACGTGTCGTTCGCGAAGACGCTCAGCGTCGGCTGGCCCCCCGCGTCGAGGTGCGCGACGATCGAGACGTTCTGCCCCGCCTCGAGCGTGGCGGAGCCGCTGATCGCGGGGTCCGAGTCGGGCGCAGCGCCCGCCTCGCGCACCGCGAGCTCGTAGTCGCCCGGCGGCAGCTGCAGCGGGTCGGTGATCGTCCCCGGCTCGAAGCCGGTCAGGGTCGCCTCGCCGTTCACGTACACGTCGACGGTGAGGCCGGGCACGCCGTGGATCACAGTCACGGTGCCGGTGCCCTCCTGGGCTCCCGCCGATGCCGTGGCCATGAGGCCGAGGGCGGCGACGAGGGTGATGATGGTGGTGCGCATGGGGTCTCCCATCTCTGGACAACAGTTGTACAATAGCAGAACAGAGACGGAACAGAACATCGACAATCGCCGCCGCGTCGCAGGCAGCGGAAACAGCTCATTCGAGAGCCGCGAGCTGTCACGCAACCCCGGCCCAGCTCCGCCAGAGCCCTTCCCCGGCCCTAGCTCGACGCCGCAGAGGGGTTCGAACTCGTGTTCGAGCCTGACTGGAAGCTGACTCCGCCCCCCGCGGCGGGCATCGCTCTCGCATCCAAGAAACGAAAAACCCGCTGCTTCCAGCGGGTTTTGGAGAGCGGATGATGGGACTCGAACCCACGACCTTCTGCATGGCAAGCAGACGCTCTAGCCAACTGAGCTACATCCGCGCGAGGCGCCAGTATAGCCACGCTGGCGAGGTCTTACTCGAGGGGCGCCGGGTGCCCCGGACGCCGTGGCGAGCCTCCACGTCCAGCCGCGCGACACCCCCGGCGAACGTGCCGGGACGGCCGTCGACGTCGAGGTCCGCGAGGAGCTGGCCCTCCTTGCGGACCAGCTCGAGGAGTGGGTGGCGCCGCTCGAGCACTTGGAGCTGACGCTCCGGCAAGGGCACGATTTCGACCGCGCCGGCAACGTCGAGGTGCGTCTGCTCTTCACGGGCGGCGAGCACACGTGCTCGCTGACGTTCCGCCTCGACCAGGTCGATTCGGTGCAGGAGCTCGAGCGCGACCTCTGGCTGACGCTCGACGAGGAGGACGGGATCGCGCAGGCTGCGCACCCGTCGCCGCTCGGCCTCGACGTCGAGCTGCACCACATCGTCGGAGCCGCCTTCGGCCGCGCCGGCGGCTAGCCAAGTAACAGTCTGTTACTTGGCTGCGTCCAGCGCCTCGTTCACGAGCCGATCGGCGAGCTCGTTGTGCTCGCGCCGCACGGCGGTGTAGCGGACGCTGGCGAGCCGGCTCTCGGCCGCCTTCGCCCGCAGCGAGAGCTCGCGCAGCGCCGCGTTCTTCACTTTGTACTCGCCGCGCATCTGCTTGACCATCAGCTCCGAGTCGGAGACGACCTCGAGGTCGCCGACCTCCAGCTCGGCCGCCTTCTCGAGGCCGGCGATCAGCGCGCTGTACTCCGCCACGTTGTTGGTCGCGACGCCGATCGCCTCGCCGTGGGCCGCGAGGACGGTGCCGTCCTCCGCCTCGAGCACGTAGCCGTACGCGGCCGGGCCTGGGTTCCCACGCGCGCCGCCGTCGGTGGACAACCGCGCCCTCACGCGTCGAGCAGCGGATAGACGTCGTAGGCCGGCTCCTCGTACGGATGCGCCTCCTTGAGCGCCCGGAGGACGTCCGCGAGGAGCTGCTCGGGCACGACCGTCTCGACACGGAGCTCGGCGGCGCGCTCCTCGCGCCCGGCTTCGCCGAGGGTGGGGTTCGTCCCCTCGCCGCCGAGAAACGTGCCGGTCCCGGCGGCGTACCAGGAGCAGCGCTCGTAGTCGCCGATGCGGCCCGCGCCCGCGGCGAACACGGCGTCGCGCGTCGCCTCCAGCGCCTCCCGCGGCACGAACCAGACCAGCTTCAGGCGCGTGCTCAGGGAGCCGGCTGCTCGACGTTGTCGATCTGCGCGCGCTGGAGCCTGCCGGAGTAGTCGACGTAGATCGACTTCCACTCCGTGAAGACGTCGAGCGCAGCCTGACCCGCCTCGCGGTGGCCGTTCCCCGTGTCCTTCGTGCCGCCGAAGGGCAGGTGCACCTCGGCGCCCGTCGTGCCGGCGTTGATGTACGTGATGCCCGTCTGGAGGTCGCGCATGGCGCGGAAGGCCTTGTTCACATCCCGCGTGAAGATCGCGGACGAGAGGCCGTAGCGGATGCCGTTCGTGACGCGCACGGCCTCCTCGAAGTCCCGCACGCGGAGGAGCGACGTCGTCGGGCCGAAGATCTCCTCTTGCGCGATCCGCATCTGCGGCTCGACGTCGGCGAAGATCGTCGGCCGGTAGTAGAGGCCCTTGCCGAGGTCGCCGTCGCTCGCGACCTCGCCGCCGGTGAGGAGCTTCGCGCCCTCGTCGGAGCCGACGCCCGTGTACGAGTGGATCTTCTCGAGCGCCTCGCGGTTGATCACAGGCCCGAGGTCCGTGTCCGGCTCCCAGCCGGGGCCGATCCGCATCTGCTCCGCCCGTGCGACGAGGCGGGTCTGCAGCTCGTCGTAGATCGCCTCGTGTGCGATGACGCGGCTCGCGGCGGTGCAGCGCTGGCCGGAGGTGCCGAACGCCGACCAGACGATGCCCTCGACGGCGAGGTCGAGGTCGGCGTCGTCCATGACGATGATCCCGTTCTTGCCGCCGAGCTCCAGGTGCACGTGCTTGAGGTTGTCGGCCGCGTTCTTCGTCACCAGCACGCCGGTCTCGCGGGAGCCGGTGAAGGTGATCACCGGGACGTCGGGGTGGCGCACGAGGCGGTCACCCGCCTCCTCGCCGTAGCCGTGCACGAGGTTGACGACGCCGTCGGGCAGGCCGGCCTCGGCCAGCAGCTCGATGAACCGCTCGGCGAGGAGCGGCGTGTCCTCCGCCGGCTTCAGCACGACCGTGTTGCCGCAGACGAGCGCGGGCGCGAGCTTCCAGGCCGGGATCGCGATCGGGAAGTTCCAGGGCGTGATCGCGCCGACCACGCCGATCGGGTTGCGCACGGACATCTGGAACTTGTCCCTCAGCTCCGAGGGCGTCGTCTGCCCGAACAGGCGCCGTCCCTCGCCCGCCATGTAGACGGACATGTCGATCGCCTCCTGGACGTCGCCGCCGGCCTCGGCGAGCACCTTGCCCATCTCGCGGCTCATCAGCTCCGTCAGCTCCTGCTTCTCGTCCTCCAGCAGGCGCGCGAACCGGAGCAGGACCTGCCCGCGCTCGGGGGCCGGGACGAGCCGCCACTCCTCGAACGCGGCCTTCGCGGCGGCGACGGCTCGGTCGACGTCCTCGGCGCCGGAGCGCGGGAACGTGCCGAGCGCCTCCCCCGTCGCGGGCACGAGCGACTCGAAGGTCTCGCCGGAGACGGCGCCGACCCACTCGCCGCCGATGAGGTTCTTGAACTCGCGTGCGCCGGTGACCGCCATCGGCGGCCATAGTAGTCAGTCGCCGGGCGTGGGCGTGTCCGGGAACGTCCCCGGGATCCGGGCTCGGCGGCGGTCGCGGATCTCGCGCTTGCCGCCGAACTCGCGGCCGTTGCGCCGGTCGTCCCCCTCGCGCCGGTCGATGATCACCGTCACGTCCGGGTTGTCGGCGTAGTACTCGACCAGCTTCTCGTACAGCTCGGCCTCGAGCTCGCGCGGGATGACGCAGTAGATCATCGTGCCTCGCAGTGTAGGCGGGCCGGCGGCCGTGGCTAGTGGCGCCGGGCGGCGGCCGTCACGACGCCGAGGCCGAGGAAGACGCTCCCCGACACCCAGCGCCGCGCCGCGAGGAAGCGCCTGCTCTCGCGCAGCCGCTCCGACGCCGTTCCCGCCGCGAGCGCCCAGAGGCCGTCGCTGACGACCGCGAGCGCCACGAAGACGAGCCCGAGCACCACGAGCTGGGAACCGACGTGCCCGGCGTCGCGGTCGACGAACTGCGGCAGGAAGGCGAGGAAGAAGAGCGCCGTCTTCGGGTTCAGCACGTTGACGACCACACCCTGCGTGAAGCTCCGGCGCAGGCGCCGCTCGCTCGGTACCGCCGGGTCGACCGGCTCGCGCCGCGTCACCAGCGTGTGCAGCCCGAGCCCGATCAGGTACGCGGCGCCGACGAGCTTCACGACCGTGAAGGCGGTGGCCGAGGAGACGACGAGCGCGGAGACGCCGATCGCGGCCGCGGTGACGTGGACGAGGCCGCCGACCGCGACACCGAGGGCCGAGACGAGCCCGGCCGCGCGGCCGCGGTCGATGCTCTGCGCGACGATGTAGAGCACCGCCGGCCCTGGCACGACGATCAGCGCCAGCGCGGCGAGCGAGAAGAGGGCGAGCGCCTCTGCCGACGGCAGCGCCGCCGCCGCCTACGTCCGCGCGATGTCCGGCATCAGCCGCCCGTCGCCGACGAGCTGGGCGTTCCATTGCAGGAAGCTGCCCTCGAGCTCGGAGAGGTCGTGGCCGCGCTCGACGAGCCGCACCGGCTGGCCCGACTCGGGTGTGACGCGGTACTGGTACCACGAGATCTCCCACGCGACGGTGACGACGGCATCGCCGCTGACGCCCGAGAGCGGCACGATCGAGGCCTTCGGCGGCCCCAGGCTCTTCGCGATCCCCGCGACGGTGCGGCGGTACGGGCTCGCGTTGAAGAGGTCGGCGGCCTCGACCTGCTCCAGCTCGGCCTCGGAGAGGCGGCGCAGGATCGGCTCGTCCGCGACCGGCGCCTCCTCGGCCCGCCGCGTCCCGAGGAGCCCGCCCCACGTGCGCCGGCGCCGCCGGGCCTCGTACGGCACGGTCGGGGTCAGGGGGCTGCCCTCGCGCATCCAGCCGTGCTCGACGGCCACCTCCTGGCAGAGCGGGCACACGTCGACGTACTCCGCGCCGTCCGGCGTGAAGCGGACGGCGCGCTCCCCCATCAGGAGCGTGCGTTCGCAGATGGCGCAGGTCCGCGTAACGGCGGCTCGCGTGACGCGCATGCCGAGGACCGTAGCAGACGGTCCCGAGTTATCCACAACCCCCGCAGCTAGTGCGCGGCGGCCGTCTCGCGGGCCTTCTGCGTCTCGGAGATCACCTTCTGCGCGACGTGTGCGGGCACCTCTTCGTAGCGCACGAAGTGCATCGCGTAGTCGCCGCGGCCGCCCGTGATCGACGTCAGCGTCTGCGAGTAGGTGAGCATCTCCGACATCGGCACCTCGGCCTTGATCGTCGTCATGCCGCCGGCCGGCTCCATGCCGTGCAGGCGTCCGCGGCGCGAGTTGAGATCGCCGTTGACGGCGCCCACGGCCTCGTCGGGCACGGTCACGTCGACCTCCATGATCGGCTCGAGCAGCACCGGCTGCGCCTTCGCGTACGCCTCCTTGAACGCCATCGAGCCCGCGATCTTGAACGCCATCTCGGAGGAGTCGACCGTGTGGTACGAGCCGTCGACGAGCAGCACGCGCACGCCCTGCACGGGTGCCCCGGCGAGCTCGCCGCGGCTCATCGCCTCCTGGATCCCCTTGTCGACGGCGGGCCGGAAGCCCTGCGGGATGACGCCGCCGACGATCTTGTCCACGAACTCGTAGCCGACGTTGCCGTCGATCGGCTCGAGCACGATCGTGCAGTCGCCGAACTGACCGCGGCCGCCCGTCTGCTTCTTGTAGCGCGCGTGCGCGCGCGACTCGGTGCGGATCGTCTCCAGGTAGGGGACGCGCGGCGGGTGCAGCTCGACCTCGACGCCGAAGCGCCGCCGCGCCCGGTCGAGCGCGACCTCCACGTGCATCTGGCTCATCCCCGAGAGGATCTCCTCCCCGGTCTGCTGGTCGCGGTGCAGGTGCAGGGTCGGGTCCTCCTCGGAGAGGCGCCGGATCGCCGTCGCCACCTTCTCCTCGTCGCCCTTCGACTTCGGCGTCACGGCGAAACTCATCACCGGGTCGGGGAAGCCGATCTCGGGAACGTCGGTCGCGACCTCCTTGTCGAGCAGCAGGTCGCCCGTCTGCACCTCCTTCAGCTTCGCGACCGCGCCGATGTCGCCCGGCCCGAACTCCTCGGCGGGGATGTGCTCCTTGCCCTGCTGGAAGAGGAGCGAGCCCATCCGCTCCTTCGCGTGCGTGCGCGCGTCGACGAGCGTCTGGTCGGGGCTGACGGCGCCCTGGAGCACCCGGAAGAGGTTGATCCGGCCGGCGAACGGGTCCGCGATCGTCTTGAAGACGAAGGCCGCGGTCTCGGCGCCCTCGATGTGGGTGATCGAGCCCATCTTGGCCGGGCTGGGAACGCCCTCGACGATCAGGTCGAGCAGGGCGTGCGTGCCGAGGTTCTGCGTGGCGACGCCGCACGCGACCGGGAAGACGACGCCGCGCGTGACCGCGTCCTTCAGCGCGTGCGCGACCTCCTCGACGCCGAGCTCCTGCCCGTCGAGGTAGCGCTCCATCAGCCCCTCGTCGGTCTGCACGACCTCGTCGAGGAGCTTCTCGCGGTACTCCTGGGCCTGCTCGACCATCTCGTCCGGAATCGGGCCCGGCTCGCCCTCGCGCTCGCCGTGCGGGCTCGCGTAGGCGCACATGTGCAGGACGTCGACGATGCCGGTCAGCTCGTGCTCGGAGCCGATCGGCAGGTGCACGGCGACGCAGCGCTCGGAGAGCTGCTCCTGGCAGGCGTTGAGCGTGCGGAAGAAGTCGGCCCGCTCACGATCGAGCATGTTCACGAAGAGGAGCCGAGACAGGCCGAGCTCCTCCGCGCGCTTCCAGACCCGCGTCGTGCCGACCTCGACCCCCATCACGCCGCTGAGCACCAGCAGAGCCCCCTCGACGACGCGCAGCGCGCAGCGCGCCTCGCCCTGGAAGCTCGGGTCGCCGGGCACGTCGACGAGGTTCAGCTTCCGACCCTGCCACTCGGCGTGCGCGAGCGACAACGAGATCGAGAGCTGCCGCTTCTGCTCGTCGTCGTCCCAGTCGCCGACGGTCGTCCCGGCCTCGATCGTCCCCAGGCGGTTCAGCTCGCCCGTCTGGTACAGCAGCGCCTCCACGAGGGACGTCTTGCCGGTTCCACGGTGACCGACGACGGCGACGTTGCGGAGCTTTCCGGGCTCGAAAGCGGGCATGCGGACGGATCCTCCTCGGCAGGCGTTGGCGGTCCGGGGATCGTAACGGGCTACGACACGAGCTGGGTCCGCGGCCGGATGTTCTGGTTGCCGCGGAACAGGTTCTCCGGGTCGAGCTCTGCCTTCAGCGCCGCGAGCCGCTCGTAGGCGTCGCCGTACGCGGCCCGCACGCGCTCCTCGCCCTCGTCGCCGACGAAGTTGAGGTAGACACCGCCGCTCGTCCAGCGGGCGAAGACGGTGCGGCACGCCCGGCCCCACACGATGTGCTCGGCATCGCGGTCGGCGCCCTCCCAGACGCAGAACGGGTGCAGGACGTACGCGGCGTCGCGCTTGGCGAGTGGCGAGTCCAGCCGTCGCGCCACCTCCCCGCCCCAGGGGACCAGCAACGACTGCGTGAAGCTGATCGGCATCTCGTTCGAGTAGTGCACGAAGGCGTCGACGGCATCGTCCGTCAGCTCGTCGAGGTACTCGGCGGTCCACCAGTTCCGGTAGCCGGGCGGGTCGTCGATCATCGACTGCAGCTCCGCGTACGGCATGCCGTCGAACAGGTCGACGACGGCCTCGGCGCACCCGAGGAGCGGGCGGAGGGCGCGCTCGCCGTCCTCGAGCGAGCCGCTCCAGCACCCGGCGAGGGCGACCATCGGCCGCCCGTGCCACTCGACGGGGATGAACTCCTCCGGCGGCGCCGTCAGGTAGACGACCGCGAGGCCCGCCTCGTCGGCGTCGCCGTCGTCGAAGAAGTCGCGGAAGGCTCGAATCACCGTCACCGCGTCGGCCGGGTCGTAGAGGGCGATCCCGCCGAAGACGACCGGGCCGACCGAGTGGAGCCGGAACTCGAGCTCCGTCACGACGCCGAAGTTGCCGCCGCCGCCGCGGACCGCCCAGAGCAGCTCCGCGTTCTCGTGCTCACCGGCGCGAAGGACCGCTCCGGCGGCCGTCACGAGCCGTGCGCCGATCAGGTTGTCGCAGGCGAGCCCGAAGGAGCGCTCCAGCCAGCCGGAGCCGCCGCCGAGCGTGAGCCCGGCCACGCCGGTCGTCGACACCCGGCCGCCGGTTGTGGCGAGGCCGTGCGCCTGCGTCGCGGCGTCGAGCTGCGCCCACGTAAGGCCGGCGCCGACGCGCGCCGTGCGCGCAACCGGGTCGACCTCGATCGCGTCGAGGCCGCGCGTGTCGATCACGAGCCCGCCGTCGTTCAGCGACACTCCGGCCACGGAGTGCCCACCCGCGCGAACCGAGAGCTCCGTGCCCGTGCGGCGCGCCCACTCGATGCAGGCGGCGACGTCCTCGTCACCGGCGACGCGAGCGATCGCTCCCGGCCGGCGCTCGACCATCGAGTTGAACAGGGTGCGCCCCTCCTCCCAACGGTCGTCGCCGGGGCGGTAGAGCTCTCCTGCGAGCACCTGCTCGAGCGCGTCGAAGCTCATGGCGTCTCCTCTGGACGGGTTGGGCAGCGTCAGAAGAGCCTACGCTCCCGGGAATCGAGGGTCGAGCTCAGCCGAGCGGTAGGCGCACCGCGCCGCCGCCGAGGCGCGACTTCAGCCGCAGGATCGCCTTCGTGTGCAGCTGCGAGACGCGCGACTCCGTCACCCCGAGCACCTCGCCGATCTCGCGGAGCGTCAGCTCCTCGTAGTAGTAGAGCGTGACGACGAGCTTCTCGCGCTCCGGCAGGCGCGCGATCGCCTCACCGAGCGCCTCGCGCAGCTCCGTCTCCGCGAGAGCGGCCTGCGGCTCAGGTCCGTGCGTGTCCTCGATCGTGTCGATCAGCGCGACGCTGTCACCCCCGTCCGAGACGGTCCACAGCTCGTCGAGCGCGGCGATCGACGAGCGCGAGATCTCGGTGAGGCTGTCCCCAAGCTCGTCGACGGTGACGCCAAGCTTCGTCGCGATCTCCTCGTCGGTGGGCGCGCGGCGCAGCTTGCGCTCGAGCTCGGCGATCGCGCGCTCGATGTCGCGCGCACGGGCACGCACCGACCGCGGCACCCAGTCGAGCGCGCGCAGCTCGTCGATGATCGCGCCCTTGATCCGCGCGATCGCGTAGGTCTCGAACTTGATCTCGCGGTCGGGGTCGAAGCGCTCGATGGCGCCGATCAGCCCGAGCAGCCCGTACGAGACGAGGTCGCCCTCGTCGACGTGCGCCGGCAGGCCGCTGCCGAGCCGCCCGGCGACGAACTTGACGAGCGGGGCGTAGGTGAGGATGAGGCGGTCGCGAACTGCGCGATCCTTCGTCCGGCGGTACTCCTGCCAGAGCGCGCTCGTATCCTCCGTCGCGGCCACGGGTGGAGAATACGCCGCCCGCCCGTCGATTCCTCAGCGGCGGCGTCCCGCCTTCAGCGCGAGCGAGCCGAGCCAGATGCCGAGCGCGCCGGCCGCGAGCGCGACCACCCACACGCCGGCGCCGGCCGCCGCGACGGCGATACCGGCGAAGGCGAGGCAGAGAACGACGAAGAGGAGCGCGAGCGCGTGCCGCTGCTGCACGCGCGCGAGCCTACCCCTCGCCAAGCGCCTCGCCGCGCCGGCAGGCGCTACCGTGGTGCGCGCCCGGGGCGGACTACAATCCCGGTGACAGAGGGGCGTAGCTCAGCTGGTAGAGCGGCGGTCTCCAAAACCGTAGGTCGCAGGTTCGAATCCTGTCGCCCCTGTCGGCGTGATCGAGTGGAGCCACGAGACCGGAGCGCCGGACTTGATTGCGCAACGGCTGCCTGGGGCGTCAATCCGCTCGACGACGATGAACCGGACGGAGGGAACGCGCTGCTGAGGATCGGCCGGCTGCTCGACAAGCTCAAAGCGCTCGTCCGGCCGCTCCTCCGCCGGGTGCTGAAGCGCTAGGCGTGAGAGCGACGGTTGGCCCCGACACGGGGCCGGGGCCAACCAGTCCGTCGGGCGTCCCTAGCCGGCGAGGAAGCCGGTGTGCCCGTTGCACGCATCGCCAGGATGCTCGCCCAGCGTGGCGATGAAGTCCCGAACCTCCTTCGGGATCTGCCCCCAGTTCTGCACGTGCGCCGCAGTCCGCCCGTCCGGTGGCTCGCCGTCGTTCAGCCCCGAGAACGAGCAGATCGATGCCGCCCGGTACTCCGCGATCGGCGTCGGCTTGCCCTTCCCCGTGACCTCACCGGCGAGAGCCGCATTGGCGCCGACACCGAACACGACTGCCGCACAGACCGCTAGCAGCGACTTCTTGCCCATGCCTCGTACCTCCCGTTTCGTGCGTGGACGCGGGAGCTTGAGGCCGGTGGCCTGGGCAAGTCAATGGGCCACCCGGGGCCGACGCGAAAGACCATCCGAAGAGCTAGGGATAGGCGATTCGGCTAGCTCCGCCCCCGAAGCCGCGCGGCCGAGCGGCGGCACGACGCCCGGCTCCCGGGCTCAGACCGCCGGAAGCGTGAAGGAGATGCGGGCCCCGCCCTCGCGCCGCCGCTCGGCCCAGATACGCCCACCGTGCGCCTCCACGAGGCCGCGCGCGATCGCGAGCCCGAGGCCGGCGCCGTCGCCCGAGCGCGCGCGGTCGCCGCGCCAGAAACGGTCGAAGACCGTCTGCTCCGCGCCCGGCTCGATCCCCTCGCCCGTGTCCTCGACGGAGATCTCCACCTCGGGCCCGACCGACGAGACGAGGACTGCCACGGCTCCGTCGCTCGGCGTGTGTCGCAGTGCGTTCGTGACGAGGTTGAGGAGCACGCGCTCGATCTTGTCCGGCTCGCAGCGCACGCGGGCGGGCCCCATCCGAGCCTCCAGCCGGACGCCCCGGGACGCCGCCTCCGCGGTGAGCGAGCGGATGCAGGCGTCCACGAGCTCGCCAACCTCCGTCTCCCGCAGCTCGAGCGTCAGGGCGCCGGCGTCGATCCTGGCGAGCTCGAAGAGGTCGTCGACGCGGCGCGCGAGCGTCTGCACCTGCTGCTGCAGCGAGGGCAGGTATTGCTCCGGCTCGGCGAGCCCGTCCTCGATCGCCTCCAGCATCGCCTGCAGCGACGCGATCGGCGTGCGGAGATCGTGGCTCGCCCACGTGACGAGCTCGCGGCGCGCGTCGAAGAGGCGCTGCAGGTCTGTCGCCATCGCGTTGAACGACCGTGCGAGCTCCGCGAGCTCACGCGGGCCCGCCTCCTCCGCCCGCACCTCGAGATTCCCCGCGGCCAGCTCGGTGGAGGCGTCCCGCAGCCGGGCGATCCTCGTCCCGATCGTCTGCGCCACGAGCAGGCCCGCGGCGACGGCGACGGACGCGGAGGCGGCGGCGACCGCCAGGATCTTGACGTCGTCGCCCATGTGGAACATCGCCCAGCCGGAGAGGAAGACGGCGGCGAGCGGCAGGGTCACGGCGAGCAGCGCGAGGCCGGCCAGCTGGAGCCGGACACTCGGCAGCAGCCGGAGACCGACCGCGACGAGCATCCCGACCGCGAGCGTCGCCAGCGCGACGACCACTGCGAGGCCGATCACGGCGTGAACCTGTAGCCGACACCCCAGACCGTCTCGAGCCGCTGCGGCCGGGACGGGTCGTCCTCCGTCTTGGCGCGCAGCCGGCGCATGTGCACCGTGACGGTGCCGGTGTCGACGGCGGCGTCGTAGCCCCAGACGCGGTCCATCAGCTGGTCGCGCGAGAACACGTGCCGTGGGTTGCTCGCGAGGAACCAGAGCAGGTCGAACTCCTTGGCGGTCAGCCTGAGCGGCTCGCCGGCCCTCAGCACCTCGCGCGTCGAGGCGTCGAGCTCGAGCCCGTCGAAGACGAGTCGCTCGTGCTGCTCTGGAGGCTGACGGGCGCGCCGCAGCACCGACTTCACGCGCGCCGCGAGCTCGCGCGGGGAGAAGGGCTTCGTCACGTAGTCGTCGGCCCCGAGCTCGAGCCCGACGATCCGGTCCGCTTCCTCGCCCCGGGCGGTGAGCATGATCACCGGCACCTCCGAACGGGCCCGGATCCAACGGCAGACGCCGAGCCCGTCGGTGCCGGGGAGCATCAGGTCGAGCACGACGAGGTCGGGCAGCTCGCGCTCGACGAGCGAGCAGGCAGTGTCGCCGTCAGCTGCCTCCAGCGTGCGGAAGCCCTCGCGGCGCAGGTACTTGACGACGACCTCGCGCACGACCGACTCGTCCTCCACGACCAGCACCGTCGCCATGCAGCCATTCTCCCGCGCCGGAGGCGCCGCGATGTTACGAGACTCTGAAATCGCGGCGCCTCCCGGGCAGGAGCCCTAGCCCGCGAGCTTGATCGCGGGGCAGACGAACTGCTTCACGACTCCGGCATCCGTCGCGCCGGCAGCGCCGGCGTCCGCGAGTGCCGCCAGCACCTCGGCATCGCTGTCCAGATCGCCGCTGCCGTTGCTGTCGTGCGCGGCCACCGTGGCGGCCCAGCTCGTGTTGAACGCGATCGCGTGCACCATCCAGCGCCCACCGTTGTAGTCGCGGTCGCCGGGTGCGGCCGCGGCGACGTTGAGCGGCTGCGCGCCGCCGAAGTCGTAGATCGTGTCGAAGCTGTGCGCAGGCGCACGTGTCTTGGAGAGATCCGTGGGCGTCCCGACGGTGCGGTAGACGACGCCGTCGACGTAGAACGCCGGCCCGGTGACGCCGCCGGCGCCGGCGCCGAGCGCCGAGGCCGTGACGACGAGCCCGGTGACGAGCGCGAGCAGCAGGAGCTTCTTCATTCGCTTGCCTCCTTCGGTTGCTGACCCGCTCAGCGTCCCCGCGCCGGCTTGCGCTCGTCTTGCCGCTTCCTTACGGATCGCTGAACTCGGCCCACGGGCCGCGAGCGCAACGCACTGGACGAGCGCGACCGAGGCCGATCTCGATCCGCTCGAGACAGCGGTCGTCGGCGCCGAGCACGTCGTCGCGAAGCGCGACGGCTAGCCGTACCGGGCGCGCCCGCTCTCAGTCCAGGTGCGGCGGGTGGAAGACGTCGCGGTGGTCGTGGTGGACGTGCGTGAAGGGCCGGATCAGCGCGTAGGCACCGAACGCCAGCACGGCCAGGACGAAGACGAAGGTGATGATGAGCGGGAGATTCATCTCGGACTCCTCTCGTGCGGTTGCGCACAAGATGGCGGCGCCGCACGTGGGCGACGTCGGGGAATTCCCCGATCTCGCTGCCGCTGACCCGCAATTTCAACCCCGCCGAGTCAGCCGCCCGTGACGAGCGCGGCCACCTCGCGCGGGTGCGACGCGTGGGCGGCATGGGCGGCGCCGGCGATCGTCACCAGCCGCCCCTGCGGGAGCAACTCGGCCGCCCGGCGCGCCCACTCGGGCGGGCAGAGCGGGTCTCTCGCGCCGCGGACGACGACCGCGGGCAGCTGGAGCCGCGGCAGGCGCTGCTCGATTCGGTCCGCGAGCGCGTACTGCGCCTGGGCGAGGCTGCCGTGGCGAAGGTAGTCGCGCAGCGCGATCCGCGTGACCCACGGCGGCTCGTACCAACCGTCGAGGACGAGCCGCAGCGCCTGGCGCCCGAGGCTCCGCGAGCCCGGGTCGACGGTCGGACCGATCAGGACGAGCCGCGCGACGAGGTCCGGGCGGCGAACGGCGAGCTCCGTCGCGACCTGGCAGCCCATCGACTGGGCGACGAGCACCGCCGGGCGCGAGAGCAGCGCCTCGAGCTCCGCGGCGAGTGCCGGGATCGTGGCCGGTTGCCCGAGCGTCGGGCGCACGAGCTCGCCTTCCAGCTCGTCCGCGAGGCGGTCGAAGTAGCGCTGCCCCACGCCGAGCCCGTGCACCAGGACGATCACCCCGGGACCGTAACGGCAGGCACGGGCGATAGGCTCACCGCGTGGCTCTGCTGACTTCCCGCCTCGAGCGCGACGAGACGTTCACGGCGCGCGCGCAGCGGATGGAGGAGCTGGTCGCCGAGCTGCGCCAGCGGACGGCCTCGGTCGCGGCCGGCGGCGGCGAGCGGGCGCTCGAGCGGCACCGATCGCGCGGCAAGCTGCCCGCGCGCGAGCGCATCGACCGGCTCGTCGATCCCGGCTCGGCGTTCCTCGAGCTGAACGCGCTCGCCGCGTGGGACCTGTACGACGGCGCGGCGCCGTCGGCGGGGATCGTCACCGGCATCGGCGTCGTCGAGGGGCAGGAGTGCGTGATCGTCGCGAACGACGCGACGGTCAAGGGCGGCTCCTACTACCCGCTGACCGTGAAGAAGCACCTGCGCGCGCAGGAGGTGGCGGCGCAGAACGCCCTCCCCTGTCTCTACCTCGTCGACTCCGGCGGCGCGTTCCTGCCGCTGCAGGACGAGGTCTTCCCCGATCGTGAGCACTTCGGGCGGATCTTCTTCAACCAGGCGCGGCTCTCGGCGGCGGGGATCCCGCAGATCGCCGTCGTGATGGGCTCCTGCACGGCGGGCGGCGCCTACGTGCCCGCGATGTCGGACGAGACGGTGATCGTGAAGGGGACGGGCACGATCTTCATCGGCGGGCCGCCGCTCGTGAAGGCGGCGACGGGGCAGGACGTGACCGCGGAGGAGCTCGGCGGCGCCGACGTCCACGCGCGCCGGTCCGGTGTCGCGGACCACTACGCGACGACCGACGAGCACGCGCTCGCGCTCGCGCGGCAGATCGTCCGCCACCTGCACCGCCGCAAGGAGATCCCGTGGGACGTCGCCCCGCCCGAGCCGCCGGCGCTCGACCCGCGCGAGCTGTACGGCCTCGTCCCCGAGGACTTCAAGCACGAGCTCGACGCGCACGAGGTGATCGCCCGCCTCGTCGACGGCTCCCGCTTCGCCGAGTTCAAGGCGCTCTACGGGGAGACGCTCGTCTGCGGCTTCGCGCGCATCGAGGGCTACCCCGTCGCGATCCTCGCGAACAAGGGGGTCCTCTTCGCCGAGTCGGCGCAGAAGGGGGCGCACTTCATCGAGCTCGCTGCCAAGCGCCGCATCCCGCTCGTCTTCCTCCAGAACATCACGGGCTTCATGGTCGGAAAGGAGTACGAGGAGGGCGGGATCGCCCGCGACGGCGCGAAGCTCGTCACCGCCGTCGCCTGCGCCGACGTACCGAAGTTCACGGTCGTCACGGGCGGCTCGTTCGGCGCCGGCAACTACGCCATGTGCGGCCGGGCCTACGAGCCGCGGCAGCTCTGGATGTGGCCGAACGCGCGCATCTCCGTGATGGGCGGCGAGCAGGCGGCCACCGTGCTCTCGATGGTCGGCGACGCCGATCCCGACGAGATCCGCGCGAAGTACGAGGCCGAGGGGAACCCCTACCACTCGACGGCGCGGCTCTGGGACGACGGCATCATCGACCCGCTCGACACGCGCCGGGTGCTGGCGCTCGGGATCTCGGCGGCGCTGAACGCGCCCATCCCCGAGTCGACCTTCGGCATCTTCAGAATGTGAGCGAGTCGGAGAGCCCGTGAGCGATCGGAGGAAGAGACGATGGTGACGGAAGACCGCCTGCGGACGCTGCTCCGCATCGCCGAGAGCGCCCACGCCGCCTACGAGGCGGAGCGCGGCGAGCCCGACGACGACTGGCCCACCTGGTACGCGTCGTTCATCGTGACGCGGCTGAACGAGGAGCCGAACGCCGGGCCGCACACGCTCAACCTCGACGACGAGGAGCACCGGCTGCTGCTCGCCGCCGTGCACTCCTACCTCGACGACTTCGGACACGAGGAGGCGGACGTGCTGCGGCGCGTGAAGGAGCTCCACGCGAAGCTCGCGGCCTCCTGAGCCGTGGTCGTCCGCATCGTCCTCTGGAACCTCGCCGACTCGAAGACGACGATCGGCGAGCTGCGGCGCTACCTGCGCGACGAGTCGGTCGACGCGTTCGCGGAGGTCGAGGGCCTCCGTTTCAAGGCATGGATCTCCGACGAGGCCGGCGAGCGCTGGGGCGCCTTCTACCTCTTCGAGTCGCGCGACGCGGCCGACCAGGAGCTGCCCGGCCGGGCGCGCGAGCTGGCGGGGAAGCCGCCCGATCTCGTGGAGGAGTTCGAGCTCGAGGCGACCGTCGAGGGCCGGTACGCGATCGAGGAGCTCTCGCGCCTCGGGCTCGCCTTCGAGTAGTCAGCGCCTCGGCACGGTGAACGTGCTCGAGCCGAGCGGCCGGCCGTACCGCGGCTGCGCTCGCGTACCGCGGGCGGCCCAGACCCACCAGGTGTAGACGCCCGCTTCGAGCCGCCGCCGCTCGCCGCCGAACGTCCAGCCGTCCGGGACACGCAAGGTCGGCTGCTTCGGCCACGCGCTCAGGATCTTCCGGCCGCCGCGCAGCAGCTGCACGTTGTAGAAGCGCGCGCCGGCGACGGCCTCCCAGCCGAGTGTCAACCGCCCCCGCACGACGGCGCCGGCGGCGGGCCGGTAGAGCGGCGGGCGAGCCCTCACGCTCACCGTGCTGCGGGCAACGTTGCCCGCGGCGTCCGCGGCGCGGAGCTCGTAGCGATAGCGGACGCCGGCGCGCACGCTGCGGTCGGCGAAGCTCGTTCCCCTGCCGCGGTAGACGACCGACGAGCGGGCGCGGTTCCGGCCCGGCGTGCGAGTCAGCTGCACGGAGACGGCGTCGCGCGAGCGCTGCCACGAGAGGGTCGCCGCCCCTTTCACCATCCGCACCGCGAGCCTGCCGAGGGCAGGCGCCGTCCCGTCGTAGCGGAACGCGTGGACGCCTTCGCCGGTGTTGCCGGCGTGGTCGCGGCAGGTGCCGCCGACGAGGCCGTTCGCGCGGTCGGGGCCGGCGTAGCGGACGGGCGCGGCGCACGACTCGATCCCGGAGGTCGCGTCGGTGGCGGCGAAGCTGACCGTGAGGGCGCGCCGGTACCAGCCGGCGCCGTCCGGCGGCCGGTCGGCGGACGCCGTGACCGTCGGTGCGGTCGCGTCGTACTTGAGCGAGACGCTCGCCGCGGCGCTGTTCCCCGCGTTGTCGCGGCACGTGGTGGTCAGGACGACGCCCGCGCTGTCGGGCCCCCCGTACCCCGGGGTGGTGCAGGACGCGAGGCCGGACGCCGCGTCCGCGCCGCTCGCCACGACGGCCACCGGGCGGTTGTACCAGCCGTTGCCGTCCGGCGCGCGCGCGAGGCCGGCGGACACGCTCGGCGACGTCGTGTCGTACCGGACCGTGAAGGCCGCGCTGCTCGTGTTCCCGGCGACGTCCGTGCAACTGCCCCCGAGAGCGACGCCGCTCGTGTCCGGGCCGGCGTAATCCGCGGGCGCGGTGCACCCGGCGACCCCGGACGCCGGATCCGCGCCGACGAAGCTGACGGTCACCGGCTCCCGGTACCAGCCCCCGTCACCCCGGTCCGGGACGGCCGTCGTCGTGGGCGGCGTCGCGTCGTAGTCGAGCGTCGCCCCCGCCGTGCCGGTGTTCCCCGCCTCGTCCGTGCAGCCGCCCCCCACCTGCCGGGCCGCTCCGTCTGGCCCGTCGTACGTCGCTCCCGCGCACGTGGCGAGACCGGAGGTGGCGTCGGAGCCCGTGAGGGCGACGGCGACGGGCCGGTTGTACCAGCCGTTCGCATCCGGAGGGCGGGCGAACGACGCGGTCGCGGTCGGCGGGGTGGCGTCGTAGTCGATCGTGGCGCGTACTGGAGCGCTCACGTTCCCGGCGACGTCGGTGCACGTGCCGGCGGCCTGGCGATCCGCGCCGTCGGGCCCGGCGTACCCGCCGCCGCAGTTGCCGACCCCGGACGTCGCATCCGAGCCGGTGAGCGCGAACGAGACCGCGTGGTTGTACCAGCCGTTCGCGTCCGGGCCGCGCGCGAGCGAGCCCGACGCCGTCGGCGGCGTCGCGTCGTACTTGAGCGTCGCGGCCACAGCGGCGTTCGTGTTCCCGGCGCGGTCGGTGCACGAGCCACCGATCGTCTGCGCAGGCCCGTCGGGGCCGGCATAGCTGGGGCCGGCGCACGACGCGATCCCGGACGTCGCGTCACTGCCCGTCACGCCGAGGGCGACCGGGTGGTTGTACCAGCCGTTCGCGTCGGGCGGCCGCGCGAGGGCGCCGGTCGCCGAGGGCGGTGTCGAGTCGTACTTGAACGCCAGCGTGACCGGGCTGCTCGTGTTGCCCGCCCGGTCCGTGCAGGCTCCCGACCGGGAGACCTCCGCGTCGTCGGGGCCGGAGTAGGTCACCGGCGCGGTGCAGGTGTCCGGGCCCGACGCGTCCCCGGCGGCCTGGGAAAAGGCGATCGCGAGCGCGTGGTTGTACCAGCCGCTCGAGTCGGGAGGCCGGCTCGCCGCGGCGACGGCCGTCGGTGCGGTCGCGTCGTAGTCGAGGCTCGCGCCCGCGGGCGGGCTGACGTTCCCGGCCAGATCGGTGCAGGTCCCCGAGACCGCACGAGCCGCGCCGTCGGGACCCGCGTAGGTCGGCGTCGAGCACGACGCCAGGCCGGAGGTTGCGTCCGAGCCGGTGACGGTCAAGCCGACGGGGCGGTTGTACCAGCCATTCCGGTCGGGGGCGCGCGCGAGCGAGGCGGACGCGGTCGGCGGGGTCGCGTCGTACTTGAACGCGAGCGCCGTCGGCACGCTCGTGTTCCCGGCCCGGTCGGTGCACGTGCCGGAGCGGGAGGCGGCGGCGGCGTCCGGCCCCGAGTAGCTCGCGGGTGCGGTGCAGCTACCGGGACCGGACAGGTCGCCGGCCGCCTGCGCGAACGAGACCGTCACGGGCTGCCGGTACCAGCCGTTGGCGTTCGGCGGCCGATCCGCCGCCGCAACGGCGGTCGGCGGGGTCGCGTCGTACTTGAACGCGAGCGCCGCCGGCCCGCTCGTGTTCCCGGCGTTGTCCGTGCAGGTACCGGCGCGCGAGGCGCTCGCGTCGTCCGGGCCTGAGTAGGTCACCGGCCCGCTGCAGGTGTCGGCGCCCGACACGTCACTCCCGGCAGCGGCGAAGGAGATCGTCAGCGGCGCCCGGTACCAGCCGTTCGCATCGGGCGCCCGGCTCGCGGAGGCCGCCGCGCCCGGCGGAGTCGCGTCGTACTTGAGCGTCGCCGTTGCGGGCGCGCTCGGGTTGCCGGCTCGATCCGTGCACGTCCCCGACACGGTGCGCGACGCCCCGTCCGGCCCTGCGTAGGTCGGGCTCGTGCACGACGCGACGCCGGAGGTGACGTCCGCTCCGGTCACGTCGAGCCCGACGGGGTGGTTGTACCAGCCGTTCCGGTCCGGGCCACGCGCGAGCGAGCCGGAGGCGCTCGGCGGCGTGGCGTCGTACTTGAGCGCGAGGGAGGCCGGGCTGCCGGTGTTCCCCGCCCTGTCGGTGCAGCTTCCCGCGCGAGAGACCGCGGCGGCGTCCGGCCCCGAGTAGGTCACAGCCGGGCTGCACGAGCCCGGCCCGGAGAGGTCGCCCGGTGCCTGCGCGAAGGAGACCGTGACCGCATGGTTGTACCAGCCGTTCGCGTCGGGAGCCCGGCTCGCGGCGGCGGTCGCCGCCGGTGGGGTCGAGTCGTACCTGAACTCGAGCGCGACCGGGCTGCTCGTGTTCCCGGCCCGGTCGGTGCACGTCCCAGCTCGGGAGATCGTCGCCGCGTCGGGGCCGGAGTACCCGACCGCCGAGCTGCAGGTGCCGGCACCGGAGACGTCACCCGGTGCCTGGGCGAAGGAGATCGTCAGCGGCGCCCGGTACCAGCCGTTGGCGTCGGGCGCCCGGCTCGCCGCCGCGGTCGCCGAGGGCGGCGAGGCGTCGTACTGCAGCGACAGCGTGCCGGAGCTCGTGTTGCCGGCCAGGTCAGTGCAGCTGCCGTGGGCCGACGCCGTCGCCGAGTCGGGGCCGCCGTACGAGCTGCCGGCGCACGACGCGATCCCCGAGACCGCGTCGGTCGCGGTGAACGTCACGACGACAGGCCGGTTGTACCAGCCGTTCGCGTCGGGCGGCCTCGCCGCGCTTCCGGCCGGGACGCTCGGCAGCGTCTTGTCGAGCTTCAGCGTGGCGGTCGACGAGGCGGTGCCGCCGTGGCTCGTCGCGGTGCACGTGTGGCTCGTCGTGCCCTCGGTGGTGACGAGCTTCGCGATCTCGCAACCAGTGGTCGAGGTCAGCCCCTCAGGCTCGAGCACGCTCCACCGGATCGTCACGTCGCTCCGGAACCAGCCGTTCGTCCCGGAGGTGCCCGAGAGCGTGAAGCTGACCACCGGCGCGCTCGTGTCGTGGTCGGCGCTCGCGGTCGGCAGGAACGCGAGCGCACCCGCGAGGACGACCACACACAGCCGCACCGCCCTCGAGGGACGGGTTCTCGGTGCCGCAGCGACGATCCACCCTCGACGTCCGACCATCGTGCACCTTCCGCGTCCACGCTCTGCTCACCCGTGCGGTTCTGTCGTTAGGCGCCCCCTC
>DASUOK010000176.1:0-2779 GCA_036276675.1 Gaiellaceae bacterium
GAGGTAGAGCGCGAGGAAGATGCCGGCGTAGGTCAGCGACTCGGTCGAGACGAGCGCCTGCCGCGCCATGTAGACGCTCGCGAAGCCGATCGCCGTCAGCAGGCCGACGGCCATCAGGTTCAGCAGCTCACGGTTCCGGGCGGTCAGCGGTAGAGCCCCCAGACGACGAGCAGGGCCAGGGCGAGCAGCACGAGCACGAGCAGGACGAGCGGCAGCAGGCTGCGGGACTCGGACTTCCGGCGGGGGCGGGGCGGCCGCGGGGGCCGGGCCTGCTCCTGCTCCTCGCGCTCGAGGTGGGCGGCGATCTCCTCGGCCGGCACGACGGCGGTGTCGACCGCGGGCACGGCCTCGAGGCCGGTGAGCGTGTCCTCGAGATCCGGCTCGGCGGCGGCGGACGCAGCCGCCGCGGGCAGCCGCACCGTCTGCTCGGCGTCGGTCTCCGCGATCTCGAAGACGACGACGGTGATGTTGTCCTCGCCGCCGCTCCGGTTCGCCGCCTCCACCAGCCGGCGGGCGGCGCGCTCGAGATCGCCGCCGCTCGCGTCGAGGAGCGACAGGATCTCGCGGTCGGGCACCATCGTCGTCAGCCCGTCGGAGCAGAGCAGGAACACGTCCCCCGGCTCCGTCTCGACCGTGAACGTGTCGACGTCGACGTCGGGCTCGGTGCCGAGGGCGCGTGTGATCACCGACCGCTGCGGATGCGCCTCCGCCTCCTCCGCGGAGAGCTTGCCGCTCCGCATCATCTCCCCGACGAGGGAGTGGTCCTCCGTCAGCTGCTCGAGCCGGCCGTCGCGGACGCGGTAGGCGCGCGAGTCGCCGACGTGCCCGATCGCGACCGTGTCCGACGACTCGACGAGCGCGACGGTCAGCGTCGTCCCCATCCCGGACGCGGCCGCGTCCTCGTTCGAGCGCTGGAAGACGCGGCGGTTCGCCTCCTGGATCAGCTCCGCGATCGCGCCGCGCGAGAGCTGCTCGCCGTTCACCTCCTGCAGCACCGCGGCAGCGAGCCTGGACGCCACCTCCCCCGCCTGCGCCCCGCCCATCCCGTCGGCGACGGCGAAGAGCGGTGGCTCGCAGACGTACGAGTCCTCGTTGCGGCGGCGGCGGCGGCCGGTGTCGCTGACGCCGGCCGAGCGACCGAGGCTCACGTGTCCACCCGGAAGTCCGTCTGACCCACCCGCACGATGTCACCCTTGCCCAGGCGGCGCGGAGTCGTCACCCGCGCACCGTTGACGAAGGTGCCGTTCGTGGAGCCGACGTCCTCGACCCACAGCCCGTCGCGGCGCGCCTCGAAGCGCGCATGCTCCGCCGAGGCGAACTCGTCGCCGTCCAGCGGCACGTCGTTCTGGCCGCCGCGGCCGACGGCGACCGGCCCCGCGACGACGGGGAACGACTCGCCGACGGGCAGGGCGTCGCTCCTCGTCACGATCAGCCGTGCCGAGGACTGCGCGCGCCGGGGGGCGAGCCCGGCCGCCGCGACCTCGCCGGGAGCGATGATCTGGCTCTCCTGGGCCGGCCCCGTGCGGAAGTCGCGGCTCGCGCTGCGCACGATCCGCCAGATGAAGAGGTAGAGGAGGACGAGGAAGGCGATCTTGAGGACGACCAGCGCGGTGTCGACGTCGATGTTGCTCACGACGTCTTCCGTCCGAAGACGAGCTCGGTCTCGCCGAGGGTGATGCGGTCGCCGTCCGCGAGCTTCGCGCGCGGCACGCGCCTGCCGTTCACCTCCGTGCCGTTCGTCGAGTCGAGATCGACGAGCCACCAGGTCGAGCCCTCCTGGCGCAGCTCGGCGTGCCGGCGGGAGACGTTCGCGTCCGAGACCTGGACGTCGCACTCCTTGGAACGGCCCAGGACGACGCGACGCTCGTTCAGGACGCGCGTGCGGCCGTTGATCGTCAGCGTGAACTCCTCGCGCTCGACGCCGAGGTCGGCCGGCGACGCGGCCTCGGTCGGCGGCGGTGCCTTCGGCTTGTAGACCATCGTCGCCCCCGGCTCGACCTGCGCGGCCGGCGCGTCCTGCACCGGCGCCCGGCGACCCTCGGGCTGCACCATGCGCGTGGCGATGCCGAACTCGCCCTGCGAGAGGTCGGCGTCCGTGTGCATGACCACCTTGGGCGGCGTCAGCATCGCGTAGCTCTCCCGCCGCGCGTGCTCGACGAGATAGTCCTGCAGCTCGCCGATCAGCGAGCCCTCGTAGCTCGTGAACTGCTCCCGGTCGGTCTCGGAGAGATAGACGGAGTACTCGTTCGGCACGTAGACGCGGGAGACGGAGATCGTGCGGTGCTCGTCCATCTCCTTCGCCAGCTTGCGGGCGAGCTCGACCGGCTGGACGTGCGTCCTGAAGGCGCGGCCGAACATCCCCTCGAAGAGGCCCTCGATCTTCTGCTCGATGCTGCGCAACACGCTCATGTGGACGCCGGGTCCGGTACCCGTCGGCAACCGAGTGTAATGCTCGCTACCGGGCGTCCCGCGCCGCCAGGGCGATGCACGTGAGCCAGGCCGCGACGACCAGCGGCAGCGCCGGAGCGCCCGGCGCGACGAGCAGCGTCCCCGCGAGCATCACCGCCCCGAAAGCGGCGATCCGCCACGGGCCGCGCACCCACGGCACCGCGACGGCGAGGGCCGCGAGCACCCCGAGCTCGGCTGCGAGCGACGCCGGCACGGCCCCGGCGAGAGCCGCGGCCACGGCCAACGCGCTCTCCTCCCCGGCGAGCTCGAGCGGCTGCGGGGTGCCCGCGCCGAAGGGCAGGTCAGCTCCCCGAACCGCGGCCGTGACGGC
>DASUOK010000177.1:0-5307 GCA_036276675.1 Gaiellaceae bacterium
CGCAAGCGCAAGCTGCTCGAGAAGCAGAAGAAGGGCAAGAAGCGGATGAAGCAGGTCGGCGGCGTCGAGGTGCCGCAGGAGGCCTTCCTCGCCGTGCTCAACCTGGACGGCAAGGGATGAGCGCCGTGCCCACGTCCGGCCGTCACGCAATCGGCACGAAACCGGCACCCACGCGTGCGGATGCCGTCCGTACGCTTCCGGAAGGGGGCCTCGCCGCCCCCAAGGGGGGCGCTGGACCAGCCGCCGCCGGGCCAGCCGGTGCCGGGCGCACGGGCGGCGCGGCTGCTCGCCACCTCTACGTGCACCTGCCCTTCTGCGCCCACCGCTGTGGCTACTGCGACTTCGTCACCGTCGCCCGCAGCGCGGGTGCGCACGGAGCGACGACCGATCACGGCGCGTACGTGGCGGCGCTGCTCACGGAGCTCGACCTCGAGCGCGAGCGGCTCGCGCCGGAGCCGGAGACGATCTTCCTCGGCGGCGGCACGCCCACCTTCACGGAGCCCGCCGCGCTCACGCGGCTGCTCGCAGCGCTGCCGCCCGCGGTGGAGCTGACCGTCGAGGCCAACCCCGAGACGGTGACGCCCGAGCTCGCGGCGCTCCTGCGTGAGCACGGGGTGAACCGGATCTCGCTCGGCGCGCAGAGCTTCCAGCCCCACCTGCTCGAGACGCTCGAGCGGCGTGCGACCCCCGAGACCGTTCGGAGAGCCGTGGCCGTCCTCCGCGCCGCGGGCTGCGACAACGTCTCGCTCGACCTGATCTACGGCATTCCGGGCCAGAGCGCAGCCGACCTCGCCGCGGACCTCGCCGAGGCGATCGCGCTCGACCCCGAGCACGTCTCCGCCTACGAGCTGGAGGCGAAGCCGGGCACGCGCTTCACCCACGCGCACGGGCCGGAGCTCGAGCGCCAGGCGGACGCGATGGAGGGCTACTTCGAGCACGTCGTCACCACGCTGACCGCCGCCGGCTACCGCTGGTACGAGACGGCCAATTTCTGCCGCGTCGGAGGCGGCCGCGACCTGCGGGCCCGTCACAACCTGGGCTACTGGCACGGCCGCGACTATCTCGGCATCGGCATCGGCGCCGTCTCCACGGTCGGCGGCCTCCGCTGGCGGAACGCGCCCAGCCTCCCGCGCTACGTCGCGGCGCTGCGACGAGGCGAGCTGCCCGACCGCGAGCTCGAGCAGCTCGACGAGCCGACGCGCGCGCGGGAGCGCGTCCTCCTCGGCCTGCGGCTCGACGAGCCGCTGCCGGTCGCCGGGCTCGGTGACGCCTTCGACCGCGAGGCGCTCTCCCGACTCGAGCGCCACGGGCTCGTGCGCCTCGCCGGCGACGGTGCGGCGCTGACGCTGACGGAGCGCGGGCGCTTCCTCGGCGGCGGCGTGACGGCCGAGCTGCTCGCGTAGAATTACCTGCAAATGCCGCAAGAGCTGACCACACGCAAGCGCGACATCCTGCGCCTCCTCGTCGAGGAGCACATCGCCACGGGCGAGCCGGTCGGCTCGAAGTCGCTCGCGGAGCGGCCGGGCCTCAACGTCTCCGCCTCGACCGTCCGCAGCGAGCTCGCGGAGCTCGAGTCGCTCGGCCTGCTCACGCACCCGCACACCTCGGCCGGGCGCGTGCCGACCGAGTCCGGCTACCGCTTCTACGCCGGCGAGGTGCTGGAGCGGCTCGAGCCGCGCCCGCAGCCGTTCCCGCTCGACCTCTCCCAGATGCGCAGCGAGCTGGAGACCGCGCTCCAGTCGACCACGGAAATGCTCTCCCAGGTCACGCACCTGCTCGCGCTCGTCTCCGCGCCGGGGATCGAGACCGCGACGGTGCGGCACGTGGAGGTGCTCGTCCTGCAGCCCTCGCTGGTGATGGTGGTCACGATCACGTCGACCGGCGGTGTCGCGAAGAAGCTCTTCGCCTTCGACCGGCCGGTGGACGCGGGGCTCGCAGCCTGGGCGAACGAGTACCTGAACGAGCGGCTCGTCGGCGTCCAGCTCGGCACGCACCTGCTGCGCCGGCGGATCGGGGAGGAGGGTCTGTCCGCGCGCGAGCAGGAGTTCCTCGATGCGTTGCGACCGGCCTTCGTCGACCTGGCCACGCCGCCCGAGCAGGCGCTCTACGTCGGCGGCGCTGCGTCGCTGCTCGACGACGTGCGCGCCGACGAGCTGGAGGCCTGCCGCCGGCTGCTCTCGGTGCTGGAGAAGCGGGCCGCCCTGCTCGAGCTGATGAGCGACGCCTTCGACGCCCGGCGACCGTTCGTGCGCGTCGGGCTCGCGCACCCGGCGCTGCACGATGTCGCCCTGGTCGGCGCGACGTACGGGCTGCCGACCCGCACGCTCGGCGCGGTGGGGCTGCTCGGCCCGATCCGCCTGGACTATCCGAAGGCGGTGCGCACCGTCCGCGCGGCCGCGTTCGAGCTCTCGCGGCTCGTCGAGAGCGCGTACGAGGAGGACTGACCGCGTCGCTACGCTTGAGCGATGGCGACGGCTGAGCGCGACCTCTACGAGCTGCTGGGCGTGCAGCGCGGCGCGACCGACGCCGAGATCAAGAAGGCGTTCCGCAAGCTGGCGCGCGAGCTGCACCCCGACGTCTCGCAGGAGCCGGACGCGCCGGAGCGGTTCAAGGAGGTCGCGCAGGCGTACGAGGTGCTCTCGAACGCGGAGACGCGGCGCCTCTATGACCAGTACGGCCATGCCGGCCTGCGCCGCGGCGGCTTCACGCCCACCGACTTCGACTTCGGCAACCTCGGCGACATCTTCTCCGCCTTCTTCGGCGACGACCTGTTCGGGCGTGCGAGCCGGGGGCCCGGCCGGGGTGGCGACGTCGGGGCGAGCGTGCGCATCGAGCTCGCCGAGGCCTATGCCGGGCTGACGAAGCGGGTGGAGCTCGAGGTCGCCCGAACGTGCGGACGGTGCGGCGGCGACGGGGCCGAGCCGGGCACCGCGCCGGTGACGTGTGGGACCTGCCGTGGCGCCGGTCGCGTGCAGCAGGTGTCGCGCAGTGTCTTCGGCGAGTTCGTCCGCACCGGCGCGTGCCCGACCTGCTCCGGCTCGGGCCGGGTCGTCGAGACGCCGTGCGAGGAATGCGCCGGCGAGGGCCGCCGGCTCGAGACGAAGGCGCTCGACGTCGAGATCCCGGCTGGCATCCACGACGGCCAGCAGATCCGCCTTCGCGGCGAGGGGCATGCGGGCGCGCACGGCGGGCCGGGCGGCGACGTCTACGTGGAGGTCCGCGTCGCCCGCGACGAGCGCTTCGAGCGCGACGGCGACGACATCCTCTCGTCCGTCGACCTGACGATCGTCCAGGCCGCGCTCGGGGCGACCGTGACGGTGCCGACGCTCGAGGGCGACCTGGAGCTCGAGTTCGAGCCCGGCACGCAGCCGGGCGAGGTGCTCGTGCTCCGCGGCAAGGGGATGCCCGTGCTCCAGCGCTTCGGCCGCGGCGACCAGCGGGTGCTCGTCAACGTGCAGGTGCCGCACCGCGTGAGCGACGAGCAGCGTCGCCTGCTCGAGCAGTTCGAGGCGGGGTCGGACGAGCACACCTACCGTCGCGACGAGGGCTTCTTCGAGAAGCTCAGAAGCGCGCTCCGCTGAGCCTCCTCCGCCGGGTCTCCGTCACCGTCCCGGCCGGTCGCGCCGAGCAGGCGCGTGCCGTGATGCTCGAGCTCTTCCCCGAGGGCTTCGAGGAGCTGGACGCGGACGGCGCCCTCGAGCTGGCGGCGTACACGAACGCCGCCGGCGAGGAGCGCGTCTGGCAGGCGTTCGGCGGCGCGGCGGCGTCGGACGTGGACGAGGGCTGGGAGGAGCGGTGGCGGCAGTTCCACCGGCCGCAGCGCGTCGGCGGTCTGTGGGTCGGGCCGCCGTGGGAGCAGCCGGACGACGACGCGATCGCCGTCGTCATCGACCCCGGCCGCGCCTTCGGCACCGGCGGGCACCCCACGACGCGCCTCTGCCTGCAGCTCCTCGAGCGTGAGGAGCGGGGGAGCGTCCTCGACGTCGGCTGCGGCTCGGGCGTGCTCGCGATCGCGGCGGCCAAGCTCGGGTTCGCACCGGTGCTCGCGATCGACTTCGACCCGCAGGCGGCCGAGGCGACCGAGCGGAACGCGGCGGCAAACGGCGTCGCCGTGGAGGTCGGGATCGGCGACCTGCACGAGGCGCCGCTCCCCGAGACCGCGCTCGCGCTCGCGAACATCGCCGCCGACGCCGTCGTCGAGCTCGGCCCGCGACTCCGCGCGCGCCGCGCGATCACCTCGGGCTACCTCGTCAGCGACGAGCCGGCGCTGAGCGGCTACCGCGTCGAACGGCGCGTTCAGCTGGAGGGCTGGGCCGCCGACCTGCACGTGCGGGGGTAGCCGGGTTCAGCCGAGCGGGAGCCGGCGCCGCAGGTGCCACCGCCCTCGCGCGTCGCACTCCATCAGCCAGGCCTCCACCACGGGCGCGGCCAGCGGGAGCGACGCGCCGACTGCGGCCGCGACCGGGGCCAGCGTCTCGGCCTCGGCCGTCGCGACGGTCAGGTGCGGGACGATCTCCTCGTAGCGGCCGCCGTACGGCGGGTAGGCGGGGAAGGCGGCGACGAGCGCCCGCGTCAGCTCGGCGAACGGCGCCGCCGGCTCGGGGACGAGGTAGAGCGTCGGCGGACGGCCTTCGAGCCGTGCCACCGAGCGGAACGTCACCTCGAACCGGTCGGCGTCGGCCACCACGCGCTCGACTTCCCGCAGGACGCCCGTGGTCAGCTCCGCGCTGTCGACGAAGGGATACAGGAGCGTCACGTGCGGCGGCAGGCCGACCACGTGGGCGGGCGTGAACCGGCTGCGGTAGCCGTCGACGTGCGGCGCCGCTTCCGGTACGGGGATGAGCACCGCGGTCTCCGCCACGGGGCGACTCTACGACGCGCCGGCCGTGCGTCGGTAACAATCGCGCAGCGATGGCTCGTTTCTCGGTCGGCTTCCTCGGCTGCAAGGTCTCGCAGACCGACGCACAGGCGCTGCGCGAGCGGCTGCTCCGCGACGGTCACGCCGAGGGCCGCGGTGACGTCGCCGTCGTCAACACCTGCTGCGTGACGAACGAGGCGCTCGCGAAGTCGCGCCAGGCCGCCTCGCGTGCAGCGCGCACGCACCGCCGTGTCTTCGTCACCGGGTGCGGCGCCCGCCTCTCCGAGAGCGCGTTCGCCGGGCTGCCCGAGAACGTCACGGTCGTGCGCGGGCAGCTCGAGGATGCGGTCGAGACCGTCGCCGGCGATGTCGGCGCGATCGGCTGCGTCCGCGCCGACGCGCGGCTCGACCGCGTGCGCGCGTTCGTGAAGATCCAGGACGGCTGCTCC
>DASUOK010000178.1:0-2474 GCA_036276675.1 Gaiellaceae bacterium
GGTGGTGCTCGAGCGCGTAGGTGCCGGCGGCCGCGACGATCCCCGCCTGGCGCATGGCGCCGCCGAACAGGTGCTTGAAGCGGCGCGCCCGCCCGATCGCCTCCGCCGGCCCGGCGAGCAGCGCGCCGAGCGGGCAGCCCAACCCCTTCGAGAGGCAAAGCGTGACGGTGTCGAAGCGCGACCCGATCGTCGCCGCGCGCTCGCCGCTCGCGACGGCGGCGTTCAGGAGCCGCGCGCCGTCGAGATGGAAGCGCAGGTCGAGCTCGTCGCACAGCTCCCGCAGCGCCTCGATCTCGGCGAGCGGCCACACGCGGCCGCCGGAGGCGTTGTGCGTGTTCTCGATCCAGACGACCCTCGTCCGCGGCGAGTGGATCACCCGCGGGCGGCACGCGGCGCGAACCTGCTGCGGTGTGATTCGCCCGGCGTCGCCGGGCAGCCCGCGCGTGACGACACCGGAGTGGACGGCCGGGCCGCCGACCTCGGAGATGAACACGTGACAGTTCTCCTCCCCGAGGAGCTCGTCACCCGGCTCGGTGTGCACGCGCAGCGCGATCTGGTTGGCCATCGTCGCCGTCGGCACGAAGACGGCTTCCGCCTGGCCGAGCAGGGCGGCGGCGCGAGCCTCGAGCTCGTTCACCGACGGGTCCTCGCGCTTCTGCTCGTCCCCCACGGCGGCGGCGGCGATCGCGGCGCGCATGCCGGCCGTCGGTTGCGTGACGGTGTCGGAGCGGAGATCGATCACGGCGGCGATTGTACGCGCGGCGACCGTGAGTAACTTGACGGTTACGTAAGCGGTGTGTTACATACGCCGCATGCACGCGATCGAGGCACTCGCCGACCCCACGCGCCTGCGCATCGTCGAGCTCCTGGCCGAGCGGGAGCACAGCGCCGGCGAGCTCGCGGCGAACTTCGCCGTCAGCCGGCCCGCGGTCTCCCGGCACCTGCGCGTCCTCCGCGAGCACGGCCTCGTGCAGGCGCGCGGCGAGGCGCAGCGGCGCGTCTACTCCCTCGATCCCGCGCCCCTCGAGGAGCTCGACGCCTGGCTCGGCGGCCTCCGCGGCTTCTGGCTCCAGCGACTCGACGCCCTCGACACCCAGCTGCGGCGCGCACGCCGCTCGACCGATGAGGAGGAATCGTGAGCGAAGCCCTCGGAACCCTGCGGCGCGACGGCGACCGCATGAGCGTCCGCTTCGAGCGTCTCTACGACGCGACGGTGCCCGAGCTCTGGGCGGCGCTGACCGACCCGGCACAGATCGCCGGCTGGCTCGCGAACGTCACGAAGCTCGACCTCCGCGTCGGCGGCGACGTCGTCCTCAGCTTCGGCGGGGACGACGGCGGCGAGACGACCGGCCGGATCCGCGAGCTCGAGCCGGAGCGCGTGCTCGAGTACGACTGGCACTACGCGGGCGAGACGGCATCGGTCGTCCGCTTCGAGCTCGTCCCGCAGGAGTACGGGACGCTGCTCGTGCTCGAGCACCGCGACCTCGCCGCCGACGCGGCGCCCGGGTACGGGGCCGGCTGGCAGGCGCACCTCGAGGCGCTCGCCGCCCCGTTCTCGAGCGACGACGGCGCCTGGTGGCGGCGCTACGAGGAGCTGCGCCCGAGCTACCTGGCGGCCGCCGCCGCGCTCTGACCGCGACCTCCCGCCGGCCGGAGCTTGTGTTGTTCCAACACAAGCGTCGTCGGTAGGCCGCGCCCGCTCCGGAGCCGGTTCTCGCCGCCGAAGGGGCTTGTGTTGTTCCAACACGAAGTTCGACGCGGCTACGCTGGCCGCGTGGATCTCCAGCTGCTCGAACGGACGCTCGCCGACCGCGGTGAGCCCGCCTTCCGCGCCCGCCAGGTGTGGGGCTGGGCGGCGCGCGGCGCCGGCGGCTACGCGGAGATGACGAACGTCCCCGTCGCCCTGCGGGACGTGCTCGCGACGGCGGTGCCGTTCTCGAGCCTGACGCTGGTCGATGAGGCTCGTGCGGCGGACGGGACCGTGAAGGCGCTGTTCCGCACCGCCGACGGCCACCCGGTGGAGGCGGTGCTGATGCGCTATCGCGACGGCCGCCGCTCCGTCTGCGTCTCGTCGCAGTCGGGCTGCCCGCTCACGTGCACGTTCTGCGCCACCGGCGCGATGCAGTTCGGTCGCAACCTGAAGCCGTGGGAGATCCTCGACCAGGCCCTGCACTTCCGCCGGCTCGAGCCGGTCGACCACCTCGTCTTCATGGGCATGGGCGAGCCGCTGCTCAACCTCGACCACGTGCTCGCGGCCGCGCGGTTGCTGCCGGAGCTCGGGATCACGCACCGCCGCACGACGATCTCCACCGTGGGCTGGCTGCCCGCGCTCCGGCGCTTCATCGACGAGGTCGAGGAGCCGATCCGACTGGCGCTCTCACTGCATGCCGCGGACCCCAGGCTGCGCTCGCGGCTCATGCCCGTCAACGACCGCTTTCCCCTCCCGGACGTGCTCGCCGAGTGCCGTCGCTACT
>DASUOK010000179.1:0-14278 GCA_036276675.1 Gaiellaceae bacterium
CTTCAAGGACGAGGCCGACACCGAGCAGGACACGCCGGACGTCGAGGCCCATCGCCTGGAGGGCACCGGTCGCGTCGACGCCGGTCGCGTCGAGGACGGCACCGAGACCGAGGATCGTCACCGCAACGAGGCCGTCTAGCCCCGATTCGGCACCTGCGGCCGCCGGGCCGGGACGAGCGAGCCTCCTCCCGGCCCGGCGCTGCCGAGCTCAGCTCGGCCGCAGCACCAGCTCGAGCGCGCGCAGCAACGCGACTCCAGCGTCGCGCCGTTCCCCGTCGAGCGCCTCGACGGTCGTCGCCAGCGCCGTGACCGCGTCGATGTCACCGCCGCCGCCCTCGATCACGGCCCGGGCGCGCCGCGCCCCGCGCAGCAGATCGAGCGCGATCGCCGCCTGACTCGCGAAGAGGCCGAGCAGATCCATCTCCTCGAGGCCGGAGCGCCCGTCCTCGCGGGAGTCGAGCACCTGGAGCACGCCCAGCGCGCGCTCGTCGTGCAGGAGCGGCACGGCCATCAGCGCGCTCGGCACGTAGCCGGTCTTCTCCGCGACGTCCCGGGCGAAGCGCGGGTCGTTCGCGAGATCGCTCAGCACGAGCGGCTGCCGCGTGACGAGCACCCAGCCGGCGATCCCGGTGCCGGACGGGATCCGCGACCCGACGAGCTCGCCGCCGCCCTCGCCGGTGGCGGCCTCGAAGACGAGCTCGTCCGTCTCCTCGTCGTGGAGGAAGATCGAGGCGGCGCCGGCCGAGAAGATCGCGCGCGCAGCCTCCACGATCGACTGCAGCAGCGCCCGGTGCTGCGCCTCGTCCGGCAGGACGCCGGCGGCGACGGCGGCGCGCGGCTGATCGGTCATCGTGTCCCTCCTCTGACGTTCGCGGCGGTCAGGTAGAGCAGGTGCTTGACCTGGAACGGTGTCAGGTGCGGATGCTTCGCGAGCGCGAGCGCGCAGAGGCCGGCGACGTGGGGCGTCGCGAAGCTGTTGCCCGTGCACCGCAGCGTGCCGCCTCCGGGCCAGGCGACGTCGAGGTCGACTCCGCGCGCGAAGAACTCCACGGGCGGAGTCGGGTTCGCGTACAGCAGGCGCGGGTCGGCCTCCTCGTGGCTTCCCACCGAGATCACAGACGAGAAGCGCCACGGATAGCTCTCGACGGCGAGGTTGTGCGCGGACGCGCACAGGATCGTGCGCCCGAAGTAGGCGCTGTCGGCGAGCTCGTGCAGGACGGTCGCGAACTTGCTCTTCGTCGTCGAGATGCTCATGTTGACCACGTCGAAGCCCTGCTCGATCGCCCAGCGCAGGCCGGCCAGCAGGACGTCGCCGCTGCCGGTGTAGCCGGCGCCGAGCACCCGCACGCTGTGCAGGCTGCACTCGGGCGCCAGCTGGCGGACGATGCCGGCGCAGGCGGTCCCGTGCCCGCACAGATCGCCCTCCTCGTCGGCGACGACTTCGAAGCCGTCGCCCGCGGCCACGACGGCGACCGACTGCTCGACCGTCCCGACCAGCGGGTGCGAGCGGTCGACGCCGCTGTCGAGGATGCAGACGCTGGCGCCCGCTCCCGACGAGCCGCCGTAGGCCCATTCCGCCGTGACGCGCTCGGGCCACTCCTGTGCGATCTCGATGCGCTCGCGCTCCGTCGCGGGCAGGCTCCAGGCGGGCAGCGGCGAGCTCAGGCTCGCTCCCGGGCGCGGCGGCAGACCTCGGCGACCTGCGCTGCCACCGCTCGCACCTCGAGTACACGCGGGTCGTCCTCGCGCGTCCCGAGGTTGATCTCGACGAGGTGGACGGCGACGCGCACGGCCGACTCGGCCAGGACAAGGGCTGCGAGCACCTCGCCGCGGACGCTGCCCTCGCACTCCTCCGCGGCGTGAGCGGCGAGCTCGACCACGTCCGCCGCCGTCTGCGCGATCGCCGCCGGCAGCGCGGCGGCACGGGCGAGCGCGAACCCGAGCCTGATGTCGCGCTCGTCGCCGACCAGGTCGCTCTCGGGGCGGCGCGCGTCGAGCACGCTTGCGTACGCCTCCGAGTCGGCGAGCGCGAGGAACATCAAGCGCTTGCGGACGACCTGCACCTGGGCGACGACGGCCCCTGCACCCTCCCAGGCGGGCGACGAGCGGGCAGCCATGCCGACGAGGCTCGCGGCCATGGCGCCGGAGATCGCGGCGGCGGCGCCGCCGGCCGGAATCGGCCCCTCCGCTGCGAGCCCGTCGAGCAGATCGACGAGCCGCAGCTCGAGGAGCTCGCGGGGGCCGCCCGCGGGCTGCGCTACGCCGGAAACCGTCGGCGCAGCTCCTCGACGACGATGCGATTCGGCTCGTACCCGCTGGCCCGAAGCGCCGTCTCGAGGTCGTCGACGAGGGCCTGCCGGAAGGCGGCATCGGCCTCGGCGAGCTCGACGATGCGGTCGAGCTCCCGACGCATGCGTGGGAGCTCCTGCGCGGCCGCCACCACTCCCGCGGGAACCGCGGGGAGTGCGCTCAGCAGCTCACCCAGCCGCTCGGCGTCGTGGTTTCCCGTCGACATGACCTCAAGACTCCACAGCGATGGGAATTCTTCCCTCGAGCTGCTCGCGCAGGCGGCCGAGGCAGCGCGAGATACGGCTGGCGATCGTTCCCGCCGGGAGGTCGAGCGCCTCTCCGATGGCGCGGTAACTCTCGTCACGCGCGAAGAACCGGTCGAGGATCTCCTGACAGGTCTCGGGCAGCCTCGCGAGAGCATCGCGCACGACGAGCGCCTCTTCGAGCCGGTAGAGCTCGTCTGAGGCCTCCTCCGAGAGCGCCTCGCCGTCGAGCTCGGCGTCGCGCGCCCCGGCGCGCAGGCGGTCGATGCAGACCCGTCTGGTGAGCTGCGCCAGCCAAGGCCGGAACGCTCCGTCGTCCCGCAGCGTCTCCAGTCGCTCGTAGACGCGGACGAAGCACTCCTGGAAGACATCGTCCGCATCGGGTGCGGAGAGGCGGAACGCCTGGACGGCGATCGCGTACACGTACCGCGAGTACCGCTCGACGAGCTCGGACCAGGCGGCCTCGTCACCCGCGCGGCAGCGCGCCACGAGGGCGGCGTCGATTGCGTCGGGAGCTTCGTCCACGCTTCGAGCCTAAAGCGGTACCGAGGATTCTTCAAACCCGCCGGGTGGCGTCACTACGGGCGCGTGAGCCGGCGGTACCCGGTCGGCGTTCGCACGAAGACCTGCCAGGCGTGGAAGCCGTGAAACGCACGCACGTCGCGACGCATGACCCGGGCGTAGGCCAGCACGGCGTCGACGTAGAGCCACGAGTGGTTGTAGGCGTAGAGCGCGCGGCGTAGGTCGCCGGGCGCGCCGGAGGCGCGGAGGTAGTTGGCGGCCCCGAGGATCGCGTCGCGTGGATCGTCGATGTTGCCGCCCAGGCCGTAGGCGCGCCAGGTCGCGGGCAGGAACTGCATCGGCCCCTGCGCACCGGCGGTGCTCCGCGAACGAACCTTGCCGAACGCGGTCTCGACGAAGTTCACCGCAGCCAGGACCTCCCAGCGGACGGCGAAGCGGCGTTGCGCCTCACGGTAGTAGCGGAGGAGCCGGTCGGCCGGCTCGGCCGGGCCGGTTCGGAAGGCCGAGAGCGGCAGTGTCGTCGGCGGCGTGAGCCGAACGAGCGCCCGCCGCGCCGCGAGAACGTCACGGGCGTTCGCGCGGAGCTCCCGGGGAAGGCGCCCGACGACACGGTCGCCCAGCCGGGGTGCGGCGAGCCCGAGCGCGAGGTACAGACGCTGCTGGTGGAGAGCCCAGAGCCGCAGCGGCCGCGGCTGCCTCGGCGCGCCGGACGCGCGCCAGCCGTCGACCGCCGCATGCAGCGACTGCGTCGTCCCCGCGAGCCGCTGCGCCGTTGCCGCCGCGCCGGACGGGAGCGGCGCATTCGGCGGCGGAGCGGGCGCCGGCCCGGCGAGCGCGACGGCGGCGGCGACGAGCGCGAGCACCGGCGCATCCTCGCGGATCGGCTCGGCCACTGCAGGGGTGACTTATGTATTGAAAATGGGACGCTCGCGTGCGACACTCGCCCAACCTCGCGTTGCATCTCGCACACGAGGGGTCTGAAGCAGAGCGCCCCCATGGGCAGGTGTTGCGGCCACCGCTCGTGGGGGCGCCGCTCGTCTCCTCAGCGGACGAGCGCCTGCACGACGAGCGCGACGGCCAGGCCCGCCGCGATCAGCCACAGCAGCCGCGCGAGCGACCGCGGCGGGCGCCGCGGGCGTTTCCGCCCTGGTTCGAGATAGCGCACGTCGAGGGAACGTCAGGCGCCGCCGAAGCGGTGCGCCCTGCGGCGTGCCCCACGTCGGGCGTGCGTGAGCTGGGCGCGCCAGAGCCGCTCGCGGATCTCGGCGTCACCGAGGTCGAGCCACCACAGGTACCCGTGCCGCTGTACGGCACGCACCGCCTCCTCCGGCAGCCCCAGGCGCTCCGAGATCGCGCCGGCGGCGGCCCGCTTCACGACCAGTGGGCGACCGGTCGCAGCTGTGTGTGCAACCAGGCGCGCCGCACGCGTCGGCGCCGCCGCCGGCTCGCGACGACGTGGGGAAACGGCTCCGGCGCCTGCCAGCGCCGAAGCTCCAGCCGGCGTCGAGCTCGGGAATCTGGTTCGGGCACGTCGGATCACTCCTTCCGTCCGCAGTGACGTTCACTCGGAAAGAGAGGCGCGGCGTCGATCTGATACGTCCCGGCCGCTCGACCGGGGCCGAGGCTCGGAGCGGCTAGGTGCCGGCGTCGGGGACGCGCTCGGCCAGGGCCCGCATCACCTTCAGCTGGATGCCGGGCGAGTGCGCCAGCAGCCGCTTGAAGTCGCGCTCGGTGATCACGAGCGCTCGGACGTCCCCCTGCGTCGTGACCGTCGCGTTCCGCGGCTTCCCGGTGACGAGGCTCATCTCGCCGACGAAGCCGCCGTCCTTCATGGTGGCGATCTTCCGCTTCTTGCGGTCGACGCGGAGCTGACCGTCGACGATCACGAAGAACTCGCGGCCGCGCTCCCCCTCGCGGATCAGCACGCGACCGTCGGCGAGCCACACCTCGTCGGCCAGCGACGCGACCTCCTCGAGCTCCTTCTTCGAGCACTGCGAGAACAGCGGCACGCGCCGGAGCATCTCCACCTTGGCGTTCTTGCGCAGCCGCATCGGAGGAATCTACTCCGGCGCCACGCGGAAGTGAAGACCGAGCAGCTACACCTGCGCGTCGAGCGCCGCGCGCAGCTTCTCGGCGCCGCCGCTCTCGAGCGCGGCCGTCGTCGCCCGACGACCGGCTGCCACGGCGGTGTCGAGCGCCGCCCACTCGCGCAGGCCGATCGCCTGCACCTCGGGTGTCACGAGCACGAGCGCGAGCGCGCGGTTCCGCTCCGCCCGCTCGACCGAGCCGAGCACGCTCGCGCGCGCGAGCGTCTCCGCGATCGACGGCAGCGTCGGCTCGCCGTCGGCCTCCTCCAGGCGCCGGATCACGTCGACCGCGAGCACGGGCCCCTCCCCCGTCTCGGCCATGTGGTCGACCGGCAGGTTGTTGAGCACGCCTCCGTCCACGAGCAGCCGGCCGCCGCGCAGGACCGGCGGCGCGACGCCGGGGATCGACATGCTCGCGCCCACGGCGTCGACGATCCGGCCGCGCCGGTGGACGACGACGGTGCTCGAGAGCAGATCCGCGCTGACCGTGAAGAGCGGTCGTTCGAGCGCCTCGATCACGTCGCCGCCGAAGACGCGCTCCAGCATCGCGGCGGCCTTCCGCGAGCGGATCAGGGAGACGCGCGGCAACGTGTAGTCGTTGAAGGGCGAGCGGCGGACGAACTCCTGCGCGCAGCGGTCACGGAGCTCGGTTGCGTCCCGACCTTCGGCAGCCATCGCCGCGACGAACGCGCCCATGCTGCAGCCGCCGATGCGGTCGAGCTCGAAGCCGGCCTCCGCCAGCGCCGCGAGCGCTCCGATGTGCGCGAAGCCGCGAGCGCCGCCGCCCGAGAGCACGACTCCGAGCGAGCGCCGGGTCAACCTCCTCGCGACGCGCTCGACGCCGCGGCTGAAGCCTGCGCCGGCCGGGACGATGTGATGCGCGCGCGGGCTCGCCGCCTCGAGCCAGCTCTCGACCGCGGCGGGCGAGACGCCCACCAGGACGAGCTCGCACCCCTCCAGCTCGGCGGCCGCCGCCGGCGGCGGCCCGTGCGCCACGACGAGCAGCCGGTCGCACTGGCGCCGGGAGAACTCGCGCCAGTCACCCGCAGCGCCCGCGACGAGCAGCACGTGGCCCGACTGCGCCTCCGCCTCCTCGAGCGCGCGGGCGAAGCGCTCCGGTGCCAGGCCGCTCCCGTCGAGCCTGGCGACACTGCCGAAGCGCCCGAGGGCTCGCTCCAACTCGGCGACGAAGGCGGGCAGGTCGGCGGCGCGGGGCTCCGCGTCGGCCGTCACCACGCCGAAGACGGACGGCCGCGCCTCCGGCAGCTCGAGGCCGCCGCTCGCCTGGAGCTGCCGCGCGAGCTCCTGCGCGATCGAGACGGCGAAGCCGCCGTCGTCGCGAACGAGGCGGAGGAAGTGCTCGGCGTCGAGCTCGAGCAGGCGGCAGTCGCGGACGGCGCGCACCGACGCCGACCGCACCGAGCCGGTGAGCAGGCCGAGCTCGCCGAGGGCAGCGCCGGCGCCCACCTCGCGCAGCAGCCGGCCCGTTTCGGGCTCGACGACGCGCAGCCGTCCGGAGAGGACGAGGAAGAGCCGGTCGGCCGGCTCGCCGGCGCGGAAGAGCCACTCGCGCGCGGCGAGCCGCGTCTCGCGCGCCGACTCGCGCAGCTGCTCGACCGCGGCCGCCGACGCACCGCGGAGCAGGGGCGCGCCGGCGAGGTCGTCGCGCTCCATCGCAGCCCGGATCGTCACGCCGGCCCTGCCGCACGCGACTCGCCGATGATGCCGCACTGGGGCCGCACCTCTCCGAGTCTAGGACGCGGCCGCGGGATCGCCTAGGGCGAGCGTTCGGCTGCCGTTCGGTTAAGAAGCGGTGGGTTTGAGCCGGATTCGGCCGATTCCGTGGCTAGGATGCGCCGGATGGCAGGGGTCTTCACACCGGTCGAGGCGCGACAGCGCGCCCTCATGGAGGCCCTGCCGGACCTGCTGCTCCGGCTCGGCGCCGACGGTACGTACCTCGAGCTCGGGGGCGACCTGTCGCGGCTCGCGAACCCGCCGGAGACGGTTCTCGGGGCCAACGTCCGCGACCTGCTTCCGGCCGAGATCGCCGCGCAGCTGATGCGCGGCGTCGCGTCCGCGCTGGAGACCGGCGAGCTCGCGACGGAGGAGTACCGCCTGCGCACCCATCTCGGCGTGGAGCGCGACTTCGAGCTGCGAATCGCGCGCGTCGCAGCCGACGAGGCGCTCGTGATCGCGCGCGACGTCACCGACGCGCGCCAGGCGATGCGGGAGCTGAAGGAGTCGCGGGCGCGGATCGTCGCGGCCGGCGACGCCGCACGGCGACGCATCGAGCGCAACCTCCACGACGGCGCCCAGCAGCGCCTCGTCACCGTCTCGCTCCACCTCCACCTCATCTCCCGCCGGCTCGAGAGCGCACCCGACGCGGTTCCCGCCTTGCTCGAAGCGGCCCAGACCGAGCTCGCGCTCGCGCTCGAGGAGATCCGCGAGCTCGTCCGCGGCCTGCACCCGCGTGTGCTCTCCGACCACGGCCTGGGCCCGGCCCTCCGCGCCCTCGCCGAGCGCGCGCTCGTGCCGGTGGAGCTCGTCGAGCTCCCGGAGGAGCGGTTCGCGCCCTCGCTCGAGGCGGCGATCTACTACGTCTGCGCCGAGGCCCTCGCCAACGCCGCCAAGCACGCCTCAGCGAGCGTCGTCACCGTCCGCGTCGCCCGCGAGTGTGGCTGCACGATCGTGGAGGTCGCCGACGACGGTGTCGGCGGCGCCGACCCGAACGGCAGCGGCCTGCGGGGGCTCGCCGACCGCGTCGCGGCGTTCGGCGGCCAGTTCGCGGTCTCGAGCGTCCCGGGCGCCGGCACGGCGCTTCGCGCCGAGTTCCCCGCGCGCGCCGCGCGCGTGTAACTCAGCCCGGCGCCGGGAAGGACGCTCCGCGACAACGCTGTTGGTTGTTCGGGGCCGCGAGGGCCACACACCGGGAGGTTCGGAATGAACGACCGCACGCCCGTGCAGAACGCCGCCATGTTGGCGGGGCTCGTGTTCCTGCTCGTCGGGATCGCCGGCTTCATCCCCGGAATCACGACGAACCTGTACGACGGCCTGGACTTCGCCGGCGACGGCAGCGAGGCCGAGCTGCTCGGCATCTTCCAGGTGAGCGTCCTGCACAACATCGTCCATCTGCTGTTCGGCGTCGGCATCTTTCTGGCGGCCACGCCGGAGGGCGCCCGGAACTACTTGATCGGAGCGGGCACGATCTACCTCGTGCTCTTCGTGCTCGGCATCCTCGGCGCAGCCGACTGGATCCCCGCGAACAACGCCGACGACTGGCTGCACCTGGTGCTCGGAGCCGGCCTGCTGGGAGCCGGCCTCGTGCTCTCACGGGACCGAGAACGTCCGGTCGCGACCTAGCGCGCGACACGGGTAGGTGAGAAAGGGGAGGCGGAGCGACCCGCCTCCCCTTTCCTGAGCTCACGGATCCGCGAGAATCCCCCGTCGGAGTGGTCGGGATACGGTGGCATCCTGCCGAGGACCCCCGTGTCGGCCTTCCGGTCTCCTCCATGCGCTCACGTCCACCTATCCTCCTCGTTGCGTTCCTCTGCGCCGCACTCGTGCCCTCGGTCGCCGGCGCATCCGAGATCGTCGGGCGTAACGCGACGGCGGTGAAGCTCCAGGTCAACGGGCAGGGACAGGCGCTCGTCAGCTACACGTCGAAGGGCAAGCGCTCGAACGTCCTCGTCTGGGGAGCCGTCAACGCCCTGCACCCGACGACGGCACGGAAGCAGGTCAGCTTCAAGCTGGACTACTCCGGCGGCTACGGGACGTTCAAGCGTCCCGTCTGGAAGAGCTTCAGGAATGCCTGCCGCCCCTATGACGGGCCTGCGCTCACCTGGCTCGTGACCGCGTGCAAGGCGCCTGACGGCTCGTACTGGGCCCTGCAGTCCTGGCAGCGGATGCTGCCGAACTACGGCGCGAAGCCGACCGCCAAGTCCGCGGTCTGGGAGTTGCGCGTCTCGCACTGGACCGGCCCGATCGCCGAGCTGAACGTGCAGCTGAACTGGGCCTACCGCAAGTTCCACCACATCTTCGGCCAGTACACCTACAGGGGCCGACCCGTACACGGCTTCACGTCGACGAGCGTCGGCGTCCCCCTCGACACCTACGGCCGCAACCTCTTCGTGGACACCTTCGACTCGGCGTACGGCAGCGGCTGGAAGCGTGAGAACAGCTTCCTCATGCATCGAGGCTCGGGCAAGTTCTGCTACGGCTTCTACAAGCACCAGTGGGCGGGCCGGAGCTTCCCCTCCGGGATGGGGACGAAGTACCGCGCGACGATCATCGGGCCCGGCGTCACTCCCGACGTGTACTGGGAGGCCGACGCGCTCGGAGCGTACGACCGGGACTTCGATCTCGCCCAGCACGAGGTGCAGCGCGAGTTCTACTCCGGCACGGCCGCCTGCAAGCCCGTCTGAGCCCGCCGCTCCTATGATCGCCGGATGGTCTCCGGCGCCGAGGTTCGCGACGTGCTGCGCCGCCACCCGGCCGGCGTCAGCGTCGTCACCGTCGACCGCGAGGGCGAGCGCCTCGGCCTGACCGTCGCGTCGCTCGTCTCGCTCGCGCTCGAGCCGCCGCTCGTCGGGATCTCGATCGCGCACGCCGCTGCGCTGCACGAGCTCCTGCGCGGCGCCGGCGGCTTCTCCGTATCGCTCCTCGGCGCCGGCCAAGCCGCGCTCGCGCAGCATTTCGCCCGCGGCGTGCCGCCGATCGTGCTGTGGGGCGGGATCGCGGTGCGCGACGCGCGGCGCGGCCCGCTCCTGGACGGCGCGCTCGGCTGGCTCGAGTGCGGCCTCGCCGGCGAGCACCGGGTCGGCGACCACACCCTCTTCGTCGGCGCCGTCGAGTGGGCGGAGGCGGGCGACGACGGAGCGCCGCTGCTGCGCTTCGGCGGGGAGTACCGGAGCGGATGATCGAGGCGGTCGTCTTCGACCTCGACGGCGTGCTCGTCGACAGCGAGCAGGTCTGGGACGAGGTCCGCGAGGCGCTCGTGCGCGAGCGCGGCGGCCGCTGGCACGAGCGGGCCCAGGCGGACATGATGGGGATGAGCTCCGTCGAGTGGTCGCGCTACCTGCACGAGGAGCTCGGCCTCGCGGACGCGCCCGAAGCGCTCAACGACGAGGTCGTGCGACGGATGCTCGACCGCTACCGCCAGGAGCTGCCGCTCATCGACGGCGCCGTGACGGCGGTCGAGCGGCTCGCCGCGCGCTTCCCGCTCGCGCTCGCCTCGTCGTCGAACCGGCCGCTGATCGACGCCGTGCTCGCCTCGGCCGGGCTCGCGAGCGCCTTCCGGGCGACCGTCTCCTCCGAGGAGGTGCCGCACGGCAAGCCCGCGCCCGACGTCTTCCTCGAGGCCGCCCGCCGGCTCGGCGTCGCGGCCGAACGGTGCGCGGCGATCGAGGACTCCGGCAACGGCTTGCGCGCGGCGCACGCCGCCGGGATGCGCGTGATCGCCCTCCCCAACCGGCACTACCCACCGGCGGCGGACGCGCTCGCGCTCGCCGACGCCGTCGCCGGCTCCCTCGACGAGCTCTCGCCGGAGCTCGTCGCCGCGCGCTGACGCGTCGCCTCGAAGAGGACGATGCCGGCGGCGACGGCCACGTTCAGGCTGTCGACGGCCGCTCCCATCGGGATCCGCACCGCGTCGTCGGCCGCCTCGACGAACGCGCTCGAGACGCCGTTCCGCTCGCTGCCGACGACGAGCGCGAAGGGGCCGCACGCGTCGAGCTCCCAGTAACTGTCGTCGGCAGCCGGCGTCGCGACCGCGATCCGGATGCCGTGCCCGCGCAACCAGGCGATGGCGGCGCCGGTCGACGCCTCGGCCACGGGGATGCGGAAGATCGAGCCGACGGAGCCCTGCACTGTGTCCGGGTGCAGGAGCCGAGCGGGGGCGTCGCAGGCGATGACCGCGTCCGCGCCCGCGCCGCACGCGGTGCGCACGATGGTGCCGAGGTTGCCCGGCCGCTCGATGCCCTCGGCGACGAGGACCAGGGGCGCGGCCGGCAGCCGTAGCGCTCGCAGCGACGTCGGGAGGCGCTCGACGAGCGCGAGCAGGCCGTCGGGCCGTGCCCGTCGGGCGACCGACCTGAACGCCTCGGCACCGAGCTCGACGACCTCGGCCCCGCCTCGCTCGGCGAGCACGACGAGCCGCCGCTCGCCGTCACCGAGGTAGAGCGCCGGCGCCACGTAGAGCTCGCGCACCTGTGCGCCGCCGGCGAGGGCGTGCTGCAGCTGCCTGTATCCCTCGACGAGGAACGCGTCGCCCGCACCGCGGCGGCGCAGCTTGCGGATCGTCTTCAGTCGTGCGTTCGAGACGCTGGTGATGCCAAGGCGTGTCACGGCTCCTACCCATGCGAAAGCGGAAGCGGACGAGCTCTCGCCCGTCCCGGTCCGAGGTGATTTCGCGGGCTACCTAGACACGACGCGCGGCATTGTAGGGCGCGGCGGGCGCGGAAGCAAGCGGCGGCTCAGGCTCGGCCGAGCAGGACGCAGCCGTTGTGGCCGCCCAGGCCCATTGCGTTCGACAGCGCGACGTCGAGCTCCGTGCCCGCCGCCTTCAGGTCGCGGGCCTCGTTCGGCACGTAGTCGAGATCGCACTCGGGATCGGGGTTGCGGAGGTTGATCGTCGGCGGCAGCGTCTGGTGGTACAGGGCGAGCGCGCACATCATGGCCTCGATCGCCCCGGCCGCGCCGAAGCAGTGACCGGTGACGGACTTCGTCGACGAGACGGCGAGGCGGTATGCGTGGTCGCCGAACACCTGCTTGACCGCCCGTGTCTCGGCGAGGTCCCCGAGCGGCGTCGAGGTGCCGTGGGCGTTGATGTAGCCGACGCGCACCGGGTCGATCTCCGCGCGCTGGAGCGCGGAACGCATCATCTCCGCAACGCCGACGGAATCCGGGTCGGGCTGCGCCATGTGGTGTGCGTCGTTCGAAGCGCCGTAGCCGAGCACCTCGGCGTAGATCGTGGCGCCGCGTGAGAGCGCCGCTTCACGCTCCTCGAGCACGAGCACGCACGCGCCCTCCCCCATGACGAAGCCGGCCCGGGTGGCGTCGAAGGGGCGCGACGCCAGCGCGGGGTCTTCCTCCTCGGCGACGAGCCCGCGCATCGCACAGAAGCCGGCGAGGATCAACGGGTGGATGCAGGATTCCGTCCCGCCGGCGAGCACGACATCCGCAGCGTCGCGTCGGATCGTCTCGGCCGCCTCGCCGATCGCGTGCGACCCGGTGGCGCAGGCGGACACGGGTGCGTAGTTGGGCCCCCGGAGGCCGAGCGAGATCGCGATCTGACCACTGGCGGAGTCGACGAGCACGCTCGGGATGAAGAAGGGCGACACGCGGTCGGCGCCGCGCTCACGCAGCACCTCGTGCTGCGCCGCGATACCGGGCAGGCCACCGATCGCCGAGCCGACGACGATGCCCACGCGGTCCGGCTCGAACCGTTCCAGCGCAGCGTCGCGCCACGCCGCCTGGGCGGCGCCGAGCGCCAGCTGGACGTTGCGCTCCATCCGGCGGGCCTCCTTGGCCGGCGCCACGGCAGCGGGGTCGAACTCCTTCACCTCAGCCGCGATCCGGACCGGGAAGCCGCTCGCGTCGAAGCTGCGGATGAAGTCGACGCCGCTCTCACCGGCGACCGCGGCGCGCCAGCTCGACGGGGCGTCGCCGCCGATCGGCGTGATCGCGCCGAGGCCGGTGATGACGACGCGTCGCATCGCACGATCGTAGTTCGAACATCGGAGTTAGCGAACACAGGGCGCCGGGGAGACTCGAGGCATGGCGACAGCAGCAGCAGGTGTCGCTCGGGGACGGGTCACGAGGCCGAAGCTGGTCTTCTTCGCCTCGTCCGTCTCCGGGCACAGCCGTCGCGTCGAGGGCTTCCTCGCGCAGGTGCTCCAGCGGCGCCGCAACCACGGCACCTTCCGCCTCCACGTCGTCGACGGTGAGCAGCGCCCCGACCTGGTCGACCGCTTCGGGGTGAAGGCGCTGCCGACGCTCCTCGTCGTCGAGGACCGGGTGGTGAAAGCCCGGCTCGAGCAGCCGCGCGGCTGCCGTGACATCGAACAGCTGCTCAGCCCCTGGCTTCGGTAGAGGTTGGCCAGCCGGCACGGCGGTCCGCTTAGCGGCGTTCACGGCGACGAAGATTTCGAGTCGCGTGCGCCCCTCGCGCACGTTTCGTGACCGGGTCTGACCCCTCCCGCGCGAGCCGAACCGCTCCGTAGAGCCGTTCCGGCCCGCGATCGGGGGTCAGACCCCGAGCGGCACGCGCTAGACGGCGACGCCCTCCTCGCGGAGCGACAGCTCGGCGAAGGTGTCCCAGTGCTCGTCGAGCTTGCGCGCCATCGCCTCCTCGTCGGCGCGGTTCTGCCGCGCGACCTCGGCCGTCTCCTCGTCGCCCGCCCGCTTCGCCACGCGCTCCAGCAACTGGTAGGCGGCGATCTCCATGTGCTCGGTCGCGTAGCCGTCGCGGGCGTTCCGGCCGGCCTTCTCGCCGCGCACGAGGTCGAGCGGCAGCTTCGCGAGGGCGCCGAGGATCCCGGTCGCCTCGCGCACCATCGACGGCGTCGCGCCGTGCGCCTCCAACCGCTGCCGCAACCGCCGGGAGTGCTGCTCGGTCTCGACCTTGTGATGCTCCAGCAGGTCGAGCACCTGCGGATCGTCGGTCGTCTGGATCATGCCGTCGAGCATCCGCTTGACGTTCTCCTCCATCGCGACCGCCTCGTCGATGTGCTTCACGAGCTGTGCTTCCAGCGAGCTCATGTCTCCCCCCTTCACCGGCGTCAGCCGGAATCGACCGTATTCGCGTCCCCGCAGGAGGGCACGGCCCGTCCAGGTCTCGCCTTCCGGCTCGAGCACGTCCACGAAGCCGTCAAACGGCGCCTGGTAGCGCAACTCGCGCCCGACGACGTCGAAGCGCGCGCTCACCGGCCCGAGAACTGTCTCGCCCTCGGTCGCGCGGATGCGCTTGCGCAGCCCGAAGAGCGGCGGCAGGAAGCCGCTCACCCGCTCGACCCTCCACGTCCCTGCGATCTCTTCCACGTCGTTAGCCTTGACCTGTGGAGCCCGGTCCAAACGTCCCCTTCCCACCGATGGAGGCGGAGCTCGTGCGCGAGCTCCCGG
>DASUOK010000180.1:0-2251 GCA_036276675.1 Gaiellaceae bacterium
GCCAAGTTGCTCTACGCCTACGCCGAGGCGACGGTGCCGAAGCTGACCGTGATCACCCGGAAGGCCTACGGCGGTGCCTACGACGTGATGAGCTCCAAGCACATCCGCGCCGACTTCAACCTCGCCTGGCCGACGGCCGAGGTGGCGGTGATGGGGCCGGAGGGCGCCGTCAACATCGTCTTCCGCAAGGAGCTCGAGGAGGCCGCTGACCCCACCGCTCGACGCGCGGAGCTGATCGCCGACTACAAGGAGCGCTTCGCGAACCCCTACCACGCGGCCGAGCGCGGCTACGTCGACGAGGTGATCGAGCCACGCCGCACGCGTCCCGTCCTCATCTCCGCGCTCGAGACGGCGCTGCCGAAGCGCGAGCCGAGGCCCAAGCGCAAGCACGGCAACATCCCGCTCTGAGCCGCTCGGCCGGGCGGCTCCCGCCGGGCAGAGCCCGGCTCCGCCGCCCTGACGCCGCTCGCGGCACGCGGCTCTCCGGGTCTGGCCCACCGGCCTATCCCCTCCGGCCGCGCACCGCGAGCGACGCCCCGAGCGGCTCAGAGCACGGGGGTCAGAGGAAGTCGAGCTCGACGGAGTCGCAGACGCGCCGGTAGCCGAGCTCGACGTAGATCCTGTTCGAGGTCGGGTTGGCGAGGTCGGTGTAGAGGAAGCAGAAGCGCTTGCCGGCGTCGAGGCGTGCCTGCGACACTTCGGCGACGAGCGCGCTCGCGTAGCCGTGCCCGCGCCGCTCCGGCGGCGTGTAGACGGGACCGATCCGAGATCCGTTCGGCGTCGGGCCGCCGAACCCCGTCACGGACACCGGCTCACCGCCGTCGACCCACATCGTGAAGCCCGAGTCCGTATGCGGCCCCAGGCGCTGCGCGACCATCCGCTCCAGCTGCTCGCGCCTCGGCTCGGGCTCGTGTAGCGCCTCGACCGAGAATGCGTGCAGCCACTCGAGCAGCAGCTCCCGGTCGCCGTCGTCCGCCGGTCGCGGCGCGCCGGCCGCGGGCCGTGGCGGCACGACCCGCTCCAGCGCGTAGATGCCCTGGGCGTGCCCCTGCTCGATCCCCGCTCCCGTTCGCTCCCGCCACGCGGCCGCGAAGACGTGCGCCTCGGGCACGGCTGCGACGACCCCGGGCAGATCGTCGAGCGCGGCGGCGAGCGACTCGAGCGCGGCGCCGTCCCGCCCGGCGAGCACGAGCCGGAACGGCGGCGTGCGGAGCGCCGCCGCCGCCACGGCGCCGTCCGCTTCCACGAGCCAGAGGTGGTGCTCCGGATAGAGCCCCGGCTGGTCGCGCAGGGTCCCGGCGAGGCCGAGGATCAGGTTGTGCCTGGCCTCGTCGGCCAGGAGCAGCGGCTCGGCGCGGCGGAGCCACTCGGCCGCGTCGGCGGGCTGGACGACCTCCACGAGCGCAGTCTATGCCGCCCTCGGTCTATGCTGCCTAGGCAATGCCTAAGCAGAGCTACACGGCCGCGGAGGCGGCGCGGGCGCTCGGGATCAGCCTCGACACGCTCCGCCGCTGGGACCGAGCCGGCAAGATCCGCGTCGAGCGGGACGACGCGAACCGGCGCGTGGTCGCGGCGGCCGAGGTCGAGCGGCTGCGTGCGCCGCAGCGGGGCGAGGAGACGATCTCCGCGCGCAACCACTTCCGCGGCGTCGTGCGCGCGGTCGAGCTCGACGGCTTCCTCGCTCGCGTCGAGATCGACGTGACCGAGCCCGCGCGGGTCGTCGCGATCATCACGCGGGAGTCGGCCGAGCAGCTCGGCCTCGAGCCGGGTACGAGCGCGGCCGGCGTCGTGAAGGCGACGTCGGTGATGGTCGAGCGGTGACGGCGATCGCCCAGGCCGCGCCTGCGCGGCCGGCGTTGCGCTTCGACCGCTGGGAGCTGGCGGGCGCGTTCGCCGACCTCGGCGTGCTCGTGCCGATCGCGGTCGCGCTCATCGTCCAGAACGGGCTCTCGCCGACGGCGGTGCTGCTGCCGGCTGGCCTGCTCTACGTCACCGCCGCGGCGCTCTACGGCCTGCCGATACCGGTGCAGCCGCTGAAGGCCTTCGGCGCGATCGCGATCGCGAAGGGGCTCGGCGTCGAGGAGATCGCGGCGGGCGCGCTGCTGATGGGCGGCATCTTCCTCGTGCTCGGCGCGACGGGCCTCGTCGACCTCGCGGCGAGAGCGTTCCCGAAGCCGCTCGTGCGGGGCGTGCAGCTCACGGTCGGGCTCCTCTTCCTGAAGATCGCCTGGGGGCTCGTGACCGCTCCGCC
>DASUOK010000181.1:0-2516 GCA_036276675.1 Gaiellaceae bacterium
CGAACTGCGGCGCGGTCATGCGGCGCGGTCGATGAGGTCGAGCAGCTCGTACTCCATCTCGGCGGCGAGCCGCCCGAGCACGGCGAGCTCGACCGACCGCTCCTGACCGTTGAGGTGGCGGCGCGACTGCGTCAGGCAGCCCACCGCCCACTTGACGTTGCCGAAGACCTCCCAGACGAGCAGCTCCTCCTCGCCGACCTCGAGCCCCGTGAGCTCGGCGTAGCGCTCGAGGTAGCGCCCGGGCTCGGCGATGCCCCCGAGCCGTAGCTCGTCGGCCCCGAAGCGCCACGCACGGACGAGCGGCCAGGCGAGGTCCTCAACCGGGTCGGCGAGGTGGGCGAACTCCCAGTCGAGCACCGCCACGAGCCCCGCCTCGTCGACGGCGACGTTGCCGATTCGCCAGTCGCCGTGCACGACCACGGGCTCGCGGTGGCGCGGCAGCCGCTCCTTCACCCAGTGCAGACCGAGCTCGATCGCCGGATGCGGCTCCCCCACGGAGTCGAGCTCGTCGTAGAAGCGCGCGATCGAGTCGCCCTGCTCGAGGAACGGCAGCCGCTCGCGCGGGATCGCATGGATCTTCGCCAGCTCCTCGGCGAGCTGGACGTCGAGGCCGGCCGGCGGCCGCTTGACGATGCGACGGCCGATCGTCTCGCCGTGGATCCGCTCCATCACGAATGCCTCGCGTCCCCCCACGTCGCCGAGGTACGCGATCGGCTCCGGCACCTTGACGCCGGCCTCGTGCGCGGCGCGAAGAACCTCGAACTCGTGCTCGAGCGAGAGCGTCGCCTGGTGGATGACGCCGCCGGCGGCGCGCCGGATCAGCAGCTCGCGCCCGCCGGAGTCGACCGCCCACGCCTCCTTGGACGCGCCGCCGGCGAGCAGCACCGCCCGCTCGACCGGAGCCCCGAGCGCCGCGGCGAAGACCGCTTTCACAACAGGAGCTCCGCGAGCGCCTGCAGCGCCTCCGGCTGGCGCGCCTGGGTGATCAGCGTCGTCGCGCCGCACGCGCGCCAGGCGTCGAGGCGCTCAGCGATCCGCTCCTTCGGGCCGACGAGCGCGATCTCGTCGACGAGCTCGTCCGGCACGGCCGCGGCCGCCTCGCGCTTGTGCCCGTCCAGGTAGAGATCCTGGATCCGCCGTGCTGCGTCCTCGTAGCCGTAGCGGCATGCGAGCCGGTTGTAGAAGTTCTGCCCGCGCGCGCCCATGCCGCCGACGTAGAGCGCCAGCACGGGCTTGAGGAAGTCGCGGCCTGCCGCCACGTCGTCGATCAGCACGGTCAGCACGAGCGGCGCGACCTCGAAGCCCTCCGGCGCGCCCTCGAGCGAGGGCCCGTGCACGTCGCGGAGGCGCTCCGGCGAGCAGAAGATCGGCAGCCAGCCGTCGGCGATCTCCGCTGCGAGCGCGACGTTCTTCGGGCCGAGGGCGGCGAGGTAGATCGGCACCTCGCGCCGCAGCGGCTTCAGGATCAGCTTCAGCGGCTTGCCGAGGCCGGTCGCGCCCTCGCCGGCGTAGGGGATGTCGTAATGCGCGCCGTGGTGCTCGAGCGTCTCGCGGCGCAGCGCGGCGCGCACGATCTCGACGTACTCGCGCGTGCGGCCGAGCGGCTTCCCCCAGGGCACGCCGTGCCAGCCCTCGACCACCTGGGGCCCGGAGGTGCCGAGGCCGAGCAGGACGCGTCCGCCGGAGAGCTGGTCGAGCGTGGCGACCGTCATGGCGGTGGCGGCGGGCGTGCGGGCCGGCATCTGCATGATCGCGGTGCCGATCCCGATCCGCTCCGTCGTCGCCGCGAGCCACGACGCCACCGTGACCGCGTCCGCGCCCCAGGCCTCCGAGGTCCAGACGGAGTGGAAGCCGAGCCGGTCGGCCTCGTGCCCGAGCGCGACTCCGCCGGCGGGGTCGTCGTAGCCGAGCTGGAGGCCGAGCTTCACAGCGACGGCACCTGCCCCTGCCCCTCGCCGCGTGGGCCGGGGACGTTCGGGAAGCGGAAGTCGATCGGGTCGCGCCCCGGCTGGATCGCCCACGCCTTGCCCGTCTCATCGCTGCGCGCGGCCATGAGCACGGTCTCGGCGACGCGCTCGGGCGCGATCAGCGGGAAGCCGCTCTCCTCGAGCGCCTCGCGCACGCTCGCGGTCATCGGCGTGTCCACGAGGCCCGGGCAGACGCAGTTGATCGTGATCCCGCGTTCTCGAAGCTGCGGCGCGGCCGAGCGCACGAAGCCGATCACGGCATGCTTCGTCAGCGCGTAGATCGGGTCACCGGGTACGGGCATCAGCCCCGCGAGCGAGGCGGTCGCGACGATCGCGCTCCCCGGCTGCAGGACGCGCGCGAGCGCCCGCACGCCGAAGACGACGCCGTCCACGTTCGCGCCGACGACGCGGCGGTACTCGGCGTCGTCGAGCGCGGCGATGTCCCGTTGCGAGGAGATGACGCCCGCGTTCAGGAACGCGAGGTCGACGGGGCCGACGCGCTCCCAGTCGGCCGGCTGCGAGACGTCGAAGCCGTTCTCGAGGCCGAGC
>DASUOK010000182.1:0-17614 GCA_036276675.1 Gaiellaceae bacterium
CGTGCCCGTGTGCGTCGAGACGCTGCGGCAGCTCGGGTTCGACATCGAGCAGGAGCGGGGGATCAGGCTCGACCTCGACGACCGGCCGCAGAAGTCGCCTCGCGCCTGCGTGATCGCGTCGGACCCGCCGAGCGTCGTCCACCTGATCACCCGTGCACAGGGCGGGCTCCACGACTACCAGGCGTTCCTGCACGAGGCCGGTCACGCGCTCCACTACGCCGGCGTCGACCCGGAGCTGCCGTACACGTTCCGCAAGCTCTCGCGCGACCACGCGCTGACGGAGATCTACTCGTACATCCTCGAGGCGATCTCGCGCGAGCCCGGCTGGCACGCCGAGCACTTCGGCCTCTCCGACGAGCAGGCCGCGGAGAACGCCGAGGCGACCGTGTTCCTCGAGGCGCTGCTCTTCCGCCGCTACGCGGCGAAGCTCCAGTTCGAGCTCGCGTTTTGGGAGCGCTTCCCGCGCGACGGCGGCACGAGCGACGGCTACTCCGAGCGCCTCACCGCGGCGACGGGCATCCGCTACCCCAGCGAGAACTTCCTCACCGACATGGACGCCGGCTTCTACTCGGCGGACTACCTGCGGGCGTGGATCCGCACGGCCCAGCTGCGTGCCCACCTGATCGCCGAGGTCGGGGCGGACTGGTGGCGCCGGCCCGAGACGGGGGAGCGCCTGCGCGCGCTCTTCCGCGAGGGCACCCGGCCCACGAGCGAGGAGATCGCCGAGCGGATCGGCTACGAGCCGCTCGACACGGCGCCGCTCGTGCACGAGCTCGGCGGGTAGCTACGCGTCCCAGGCGAGGCGCAGGCTCGACAGCCCGCGCGCGAAGAAGATCGGGTCGTAGGCGAGCGGGCCCCCGTCGGCACGGCGCAGGTTCGGCAGCCGCTCGAGCAGGAGCGGCAGGGCGATTGCGAGCTCGAGCCGCGCCAGCGGTGCGCCGATGCAGAAGTGGATGCCCTTGCCGAAGGCGACGTGCTTGCCGCCGTCGGTGCGCCGCGGCCTGTAGCGATCGGGCTCGGCGAACTGCCGCTCGTCGCGGTTGGCCGAGCCGAAGTGGACCATCAGCCTGGCACCGCGCGGGAGGCGGACACCGCCGAGCTCGAGGTCGCGCGTCGTCTCGCGGAAGAGCCCCTGCGCCGGCGACTCGAGCCGCAGGATCTCCTCGATCGCACCGGCGACGAGCTCCGGCTCGCGCCGCAGCTCCGCGAGCGCCTCCGGATCTCGGAGCAGCAGCACGAGCGCGCTGCCGATCGCGCGCGTCACCGTCACGTGGCCGGCGACGAGCAGGTCGAGCGGGACGCCGGCGAGCTCGACGAGCGAGATCGGGTCGTCCTCCTCGGCCACCGCGGCGAGGAGCGCGCTCATCAGGTCGTCCCGCGGCTCGCGCGCCCGCTCCTCCATCACGTCCACGAAGTAGCGCTGGAACGCCACCGTCCCCTCGGCGGCGGCGAGCTGCTCCTCGACCGACCCGCCCGCGCCGTAGAGGCTGAGCCAGTCGCGGCTGCGCTCGTGGAGCCACGGCAGGTCGTCGGCGGGGACGCCGATCAGCTCGCCCATCACGCGCAGCGGCAGCGGCCAGGCGAAGCGCTCGACGATGTCGGCCTCGCCGTCGGAGGCGAACCCGTCCAGCAGCTCCTGTGCGATCGCCTCGATCCGTGGCGCGAGCTCGGCGACCCGTCGCGGCGTGAACGCCTTCGTGATCGGCCGGCGGATCCGCTCGTGGAGCGGCGGGTCGGAGTCGAGGATGATCGGCATCTCCGGCCAGCCCTCCGCCAGCACCTCGCGCACCTCGGGCGGCGGCTCGTGGGGGGCAGAGCGGAGCGCGTTGCGCGAGGAGAACGTCTCGTGGTCCTTGAGCACGGCGAGCACGTCGTCGTAGCGGGTGACCACCCAGAGGTCGAAGGCCGGGGCGTAGAAGACGGGCGCGTCCCGGCGCGCTTCGGCGTACACGGGGAACGGGTCGGCGCGCTGCTCGGGGCTCAGCGGGTCGAACGCGATCTCAGGCACCGGCCGCTCCCGGGAGCAGCTTCGCCACGGCGGCCAGGTCCTCGCGGCCGTAACCCGCTGCGAACGCGGCCTCGAAGCGCGCGCGGGTCCGCTCGGCGAGCGGCAGCTCGAGATCGTGCTCCGCGGCCGCCGCCGCGATCAGGGCGAGATCCTTCGTCGCGAGCTCGACCGTCGCCCGCGGCGCGTAGTCGCCGTCCAGGATCAGCCGCCCTCGCGCCGAGTAGATGGGCGAGCGCACGCCGGTGCCGTCGGCGAGCACCTGCAGCACGCGCTCGGGGTCGACACCCTGAGCGCGGGCGAGCGCGAGCGCCTCCCCGATCAGCTCGACCATCGGGAAGACGAGCACGTTCAGCGCGAGCTTCAGCGCCGCCGCCTCGGCAGGCGCGCCCGCACCGTGCAGGCCGGAGCAGAGGTGACCGAGCAGCTCGCGCAGCTCCGCCTCGTCCTCGGCGGCACAGCCGTAGACCGCGTAGAGGCCGCCCTGCTCGACCTCGGGCACCGAGCCGAAGAAGGGCGCCACGGCGGGGCGCGCGCCGGCGGCGCGTACCGCTGCCTCGAAGCGCTCGGCGGCGGCGACGCTCGTCGTCGCCAGGTCGACGACGAGGGCCTGTGGGCGCAGCGTCGGGAGGAGCCGCTCGAGCACGTTCGCGACGGCCTCCTCGTCGAGCAGGAAGAGGAGGACCGCGTCCGCGTCGGCGGCCGCTCCGGCCGGCGTCTCGGCGACCGCGATCCCCGCCTCCGCGAGCGGCGCCGCGGACTCGGCGGTGCGGTTCCAGACGGTCACCTCGAAGCCGGCGGCGGCGAGCCGGCGCGCCGCCGGGGCTCCGATCAGGCCCGTGCCGAGCAGGGCGAGCTTCCTTGACATGTCACCGGAGACATTCCAAGATCGAGGGCGGTTCCGCAAGTGGGCACCGTCGCGGGCTGGAGCGGCGGACGACCCGTGCGTTTCGTCCGGCGGCCGACGCAAAACGCACCCGAGCCCTTGACACGCCCGCCCCGGCGTGCAATTGCTTACACCTGAATCGGGTCTCAGGTTCGGGCTCGGGCAATCCTTTCAGGAGGTCAGGGAGAGATGCAGCGAAAGCGGTGGCACGGGATCGTCGTGCTCGCAACCGCCGTCGCGGTGCTCGCGGGAGCCGCGAGCGACGCGGAGGCGAAGACAACCGCCGACACCGGCACGCAGGCGGCCTCGGCGTACAAGATCGGCATCGTCTACTCGCGCACGGGGCTGCTCGCGGCCTACGGCGCGCAGTACATCCAGGGCCTGCGCTACGGCCTCGCCTACGCGACGCAGGGGAAGATGACCGTCAACGGCCGCAAGATCGAGCTGACGGTCGTCGACGACGCCACCGACCCCGTGAAGGCGGTTGCGGCGGGCAAGGACCTGATCGGCAAGGGCTACAAGATCCTCGCGGGCAGCGTCTCGTCGGGCGTCGCGCTGCAGATGGCGCCGCTCGCCGAGCAGAACCGCGTGCTCTTCATCTCCGGCCCCGCGGCCGTGGACTCGATCACCGGCATCAACAGGTACACGTTCCGCTCGGGGCGCCAGACCTACCAGGACGTGAAGACCGCGGCGACGTTCCTGCGCGGCATCGGCAGGAAGGTGACGGTCTTCGCGCAGGACTCGGCGTTCGGCGTCGGCAACTACGCCGCCGTCAACTCGATCGTGGGCTCGCAGGGGCACAACGTCGGTCGCATGCTCGTCCCGCTCTCGGCGCAGGACTTCACGCCGTTCGCGCAGCAGGTGCGGCAGGCGAACCCCGACCTGCTCTTCGTCGCCTGGGCCGGCACGACCGCGCCCGCGATGTGGCGCGCGCTCGAGCAGCAGGGCGTCTTCGGCGTCGCGAACAAGGTCACCACCGGGCTTCCCGAGCGGGCCGCCTGGCTCGCCTTCGGCGACGTCGCCGCCAAGATCGACTTCCTCTCACACTACGTCGCGACCGCGCCGAAGAACCGGGTCAACGACTTCATCGTCCGCTCGATGCGGAAGCGGAACCAGGCGCCCGACATCTTCACGCCCGACGGCTTCGTCGCCGGGCAGATGATCGTCCGGGCGCTCGACGTCGCGAACGGTGACAACGTCGACCGGATGATCCGGGCGCTCGAGGGGTGGAGCTTCCTCGGCCCGAAGGGCCAGCAGTCGATCCGGGCTGCCGACCACGCGATGATCCAGCCGATGTTCCAGGTGAAGCTGGTCAAGGCGGCGAACGGCAAGTGGCAGCCGCGCCTCGTGCAGACGATCAGGGGGCGGTACGTCGCCCCGCCGGTGCCGCGGTAACGAGCTGAGCCCTCCCTCGGGATCGTGGCCACCTCCGCTCCGATCCTCGTCACGCGGAACCTCGGGCTCGACATCGGCGGCGCGAAGATCGTCGCCGATGTCTCGCTCGAGGTCGCCGCGGGCGAGTTCATCGGCATCATCGGCCCGAACGGCGCCGGCAAGACGACGCTCTTCAATCTCCTCTCGGGTCTCGCGCGGCCGACGGCGGGGAAGGTCGAGCTGTCCGGCCGCGACATCACGGGCGACGCGCCGTTCCGCCGCACGCGCGCCGGGCTGGGGCGGACGTTCCAGGTCTCGAGCGTCTTCCCGCTCCTGACGGTGCTCGAGAACGTCCGCCTCGCGGCCGACTCCGCGAGCGGCGGCACGATGCGGATCTGGCGGCGGGCCGCGAGCGTGGGCGTCGACCGCGCGCGCGGGGCGCTTCGGCGCGTCGGGCTCGAGGCCCGAGCCGCCTGGCCGGCGGGCCTGCTCTCGCACGGCGACAAGCGCAAGCTCGAGCTCGCGATGCTGCTCGCCGGCAACCCGCGCGTGCTCCTGCTGGACGAGCCGATGGCGGGCGTCTCGGCGGAGGACGTCGACGAGCTCGTCGAGCTGATCCGCTCCGTGCACCGGGACGAGGCGACGACCGTGCTGATGGTGGAGCACCGTATGGAGGTCGTCGTCGGCCTCGCGGAGCGGATCGCGGTCATGCACCACGGAGCGCTGCTCGCCTTCGACGAGCCCGACAAGGTGATGGCGAACGAGACGGTGCAGACGGCCTACCTCGGCGAGCCGCTGTGACGTCCGTGGCCACGGCCCCGAACCTGATCGAGGTGCGCGACCTGCACGTCCACCTCGGCGAGTCGCACGTGCTTCAGGGCGTCTCCTTCGACGTGCCGGAGGGCGGCGTCACCGCGCTCCTCGGTCGCAACGGCGTCGGCAAGACCACGACGCTGCGGGCGATGCTGGGGCTGGTGCCGCGGCGCGGCGCCGTCACGCTCGCCGGGAGCGAGACGACGCGCCTCGCGACGCACGAGATCGTGCGGCGCGGGATCGGCTACGTGCCCGAGGATCGCGACGTCTTCGCCGGCCTCACCGTCGACGAGAACCTCCGGCTCGCGGAGCGGAACGGTGCCGGCCGCTACGAGCTCGTCTACGAGCTCTTCCCGGAGCTCCGCACGCGCGGCGGCCAGCGGGCCGGCACGCTCTCGGGCGGCCAGCAGCAGATGGTCGCGATCGCCCGGGCGCTCCTGAACGACAACACCGTCCTGCTGGTGGACGAGCCGACGAAGGGGCTCGCCCCGCTGCTCGTCACCGAAGTGGCCGCCGCGCTCGAGCGGGCCGCCGAGCTGGCGACGGTCCTGCTCGTGGAGCAGAACCTGGCCGTCGTGGAGCGCGTCGCGCGGCAGGTCGTCGTGCTCGACGCGGGCCGCGTCGTCCACGCGGGGCCGGCCTCGGGGCTGCTCGGCGACCGGACGCGGATCCAGGCGCTGCTCGGCGTCAGCGGCGGTGGACATTGAGCACCTTCGTGCTCCTGACGATCACCGGCCTGGGGCTGGGAGCGATGTACTTCCTGATCGCTTCGGGGCTCTCGCTGATCTACGGCCTCATGGGCGTGCTCAACTTCGCCCACGGCGCGTTCCTGACGGTGGGGGCGTACGCGACCTGGTGGGTGTCGACGCACGTCGGGGGCGGTCCGGGGACGCAGCTGCTCGTAGGCGCGCTCGCTGGCATCGCGGTCGGCGCCGTCCTTGCAGCGCTCGTAGAGCTCGTCCTGATCCGGCCCCTGTACCGACGGCCGATCGAGCAGGTGCTCGTCACCGTCGGCCTGGCGCTCGTGCTGACCGCCCTCGTGGAGGCGATCTGGGGCTTCGACGCGCGGCCGTTCCCGGTGCCGCCGTGGCTGATCGACACGACGACCATCTTCGGCGCCAACATCCCGAACGACCGCTTCCTGGAGATCGGCGTCGCCGCCGCGGTGCTCGTGGGGCTGACCGCGTTCCTGCGCTACACGCGCTACGGGCTGATCATCCGCGCGGGCGTCGAGAACCGCGCGATGGTGACCGCCCTCGGGATCGACGTGCGCAAGGCGTTCACGCTCGTGTTCGCGCTCGGCGGGATGGCGGCGGCTCTCGCCGGGATCCTCTCGGGCGTCTACTACGGCGTCGTCGAGCCGAGCCGGGGCACGTCGCTGCTCATCTTCGCGTTCATCGTCGTCGTGATCGGCGGCTTCGGCTCGATCGGCGGGACTGCCGTCGCCGCCGTGGTGGTCGGCCTGATCCAGCAGTACGCGAACTACTACGCCTCGAGCGGGCTCGGCGACCTGGCGGTCGTGCTGCTGCTCGCGATCGTGCTGCTGCTGCGACCCGAGGGGCTCTCGCCGAAGGTGGCGCATTGAGGCGCGCGGCCCACCTCGTCGTCCCGCTCGTGCTCGTCGGGGTGCTGGCGCTCGTGCCGACGCTGTCGCTCGACCTGCCGTTCGTCTTCGGCGGTGCGCTCGACAGCCCCGGGACGCTCGGCCTGCTCGCGCTCTGCCTCGTCTTCGCCGGCGTCGCGCTCACCTACGACCTGCTCTTCGGCTACACCGGGCTGCTCTCGTTCGGGCACGCGCTCTACTTCGCGATCGGTGTCTACGTGATGGCGATCTCGCTGACGAAGTGGGAGTTCCCCCTCTGGCAGGCGTTCGCCCTGACCGCGATCGTCGGCATCCTCGTGCCCGTCGTGCTCGGCGCGATCAGCCTTCGCGTCGGCGGGATCGCGTTCGCGATGGTGACCCTCGCGTTCGCGCAGGCCGGCCAGGTGCTCGTGCAGAAGAACCCCGACCAGCTGACCGGTGGCGAGGAGGGGCTCGGGCTCAACTACGAGGCACTGCCCGACTTCTTCGTCGGCGTGCTCAACGCGAAGTACCTCTACTGGCTGGCGCTCGGCTACGCCGCGTTCGTGTTCGTCGTCGTCCGGCTCGCGGTCGCGTCGTCGCCCGGGCACGTCCTGCAGGCGATCCGGGAGAACGAGCGGCGGGTCGAGGTGATCGGGTTGCGGCCGTTCGGGTTCAAGCTGATGGCGTTCGTGCTCGCCTCCTTCCTCGCGACGGTCGGCGGCGTGGTCTGGCTGATCGTGCTCGGCACCGGGGCGAGCCCGCAGGTGACGACGGCGAGCTTCACGCTGACGCTGCTCGTGATGGTCGTGATCGGCGGGGCCGGAACCCGCTACGGCGCGCTGCTCGGTGGCTTCCTCTACACGCTGCTCGACCAGCGGCTCGGCGCGCTCGCCGGCTCGGCGCAGGTGCAGGACCTGCCGAACGTGATCCGCACGCCGCTGTCGGAGCCGCTCTTCATCCTCGGCACGCTCTTCATCCTGCTCGTCTTCTTCGTCCCCGGGGGGCTCGCGAGCCTCGGCCGGCGCGTGCGCCTGCGGCGGCGGCAGGCGGGGCTGCAGGGGGCGCGATGAGGATCGCCTGGGAACGCCACGGCGCCGGCCCGCCGCTGCTCCTGATCCACGGGCTCGGCTACGCGCGCTGGGGCTGGGAGCCGGTCGTCGAGCCGCTCTCCCGCTCCTTCGACCTGCTCCTGTTCGACAACCGCGGCATCGGCGAGAGCGACGCGCCGCCGGGCCCGTACACGGCCGCCCAGCTGGCCGCGGACGCCGTGCAGGTGCTCGACGAGGCGGAGGTCGAGCGCGCGCACGTGCTCGGCACGAGCCTCGGCGGCATGGTCGCGCAGGAGCTCGCTCTCTCGTACCCCCGCCGCGTCGACAGGCTCGCGCTCGCGTGCACGACTCCGGGTGGGCCGCGGGCCTACCCGATGCCCGCCCGGACGGTCGCGCTGATGACGAACGGTGCGACGCTGCGCGACTTCGTCGAGAACGCGCTCGTGCCCGATCCGCGCCCCGAGCTGGTCGAGCGGATCCTCGCGCACCGGCTGGCCACCGCTCAGCCGGTCGAGGCGTGGGCGGCGCAGGCAGCCGCGGGCGCTGCGTTCGACGTCTACGAGCAGCTCGGGTCGATCGCGGCGCCGGCGCTCGTGCTGCACGGCGACGGCGACGTCGTCGTGGATCCCCGCAACGGCGAGCTGCTCGCCCGCCTCCTGCCGCAGGCGAGCCTCGAGGTGTTCCCCGGCACCGGTCACCTCTTCTTCTGGCAGCAGCCGGAGCGGTTCGTCCGCGTCGTCGAGGAGTTCCTGCTGTGAGCGGCGAGCTGACGCTGGGGCGCTGGATCCGCGATCGCGCCCGGACGACGCCCTCGCGCGTCGCCGTCGAGTTCCTCGGCGAGGAGACGACGTACGCGGAGCTCGACGAGCGCTCGGGGCGTCTCGCCGCCGGACTGCTGGGGGCGGGCCTCCGTCCCGGCGACCGCGTGGCGACGCTCACGGGGACGAGCCCCGAGCACGTCGTCGTCTTCTTCGCGTGCGCGAAGGCCGGCCTGGTGCTGCTGCCGTTGAGCTGGCGGCTGGCCTCAGCCGAGCTCGCCTACCAGCTGGCCGACGCGGAGCCGGCGGTGCTGCTGGCCTCCGGGGAGCACGCTGCGACGGCACGCACGCTCCACGAGCGCGTCGCCGGGCTCGAGGAGCTGGCGGCGGCGAGCGGCGACGAGCTCCCGGACGTCGCCGACGACGACGGGCTCCTGCTCGTCTACACCTCGGGGACGACGGGACGGCCGAAGGGCGCGCTCCTGACACATGCGAACTGCTTCTGGACGAACCTCTCGTTCGACCGTGTCGCCGGGGTCGCCGACGACGACGTCGTCCTCTCCGTCCTGCCGCAGTTCCACTGCGGCGGCTGGAACGTGCAGCCGCTCCTCGCCTGGTGGAAGGGAGCACGCGTCGTGCTGGAGGCGTCGTTCGACGCCGCGCGCACGCTGGAGCTGATCGCCTCCGCGCGGGTCACGACGATGATGGGCGTGCCCGCCAACTACCTCTTCATGGCGAACGAGCCCGCGTTCGCGGGCGCCGACCTGTCCAGCCTCCGCCGCGCCGTCGTGGGCGGAGCGCCCATGCCCGAGGCGCTGCTCGAGACCTGGCACGAGCGGGGCGTCGAGATCGTCCAGGGCTACGGCCTCACCGAGGCGGCGCCCAACGTGCTCTGCCTGCCGCCCGAGGACGCGGCGCGCAAGCGCGGCTTCGCCGGCAAGCCGTACCCGCACGTGGACGTCGCGCTGCGCGACCCCGAGAGCGGGCAGCTGCTCGAAGGCTCCGGCGAGGGCGAGCTCGTCGTCCGCGGCCCCAACGTCTTCGCCGGCTACTGGCGCGACGCGGAGGCGACCGCGGCCGCGTTCGCGGACGGCTGGCTGCTCACGGGCGATCTCGCCGCACGCGACGAGGAGGGCTACTACCGCATCGTCGGGCGGCTGAAGGACCTGGTCATCAGCGGCGGCGAGAACGTCTACCCGGCCGAGATCGAGAACGTGCTGCACGAGCACGCGGCCGTCGCCGAGGCGGCGGTCGTCGGCGTCCCGGACGAGCGGTGGGGAGAGGCCTGCCTCGCCTTCGTCGTGCTCGCGGCGGGGACGGACGCGGGCGAGGACGAGCTGCTCGACTTCTGCCGCGAGCGGCTCGCGCGCTACAAGGTGCCGCGGGAGGTCCGCTTCGTGGAGCGCCTGCCCAGGAACGCGCTGAACAAGGTCGCGAAGGACGAGCTGCTGGAGCTCGTCGGATGACGACGAAGGCTCTCACGGCGCGCGGCGAGCGGACGCGGCGCAGGCTGCTCGAGGCCGCCGAGCAGGTCTTCGCCGAGCTCGGCTACCACGACGCATCGATCGTGAAGATCACGGAGGCGGCCGGCTGTGGCCAGGGCACCTTCTACCTGTATTTCGCGAGCAAGAAGGCCGTCTTCGACGAGGTCGTGCTCGATCTGAACGCGCGTGTCCGGCACGCGATGACCGAGGCCTCCGCCGACGGGCGGACGCGCGCCGAGCGCGAGCTGCTCGGCTTCGGTGCTTTCTTCCGCTTCACGGCCGAGCACCCGGCGCTGTACCGGATCGTGCGCCAGGCGGAGTTCGTCTCGCCCGAGACGCTGCAGCTCCACTACGAGCGGCTGACGGAGGGGTACACCCACGGCCTGCAGGCGGCGATGGACGCGGGCGAGGTGGCGGCGGGCGACCCCGAGGTGCTCGCGTGGAGCCTGATGGGCATCGGCGAGCTGCTCGGCATGCGCTGGATCCTCTGGAACGGGGCGAGCGAGATGCCGGAAGCGGTCTTCGACGAGCTGGCGCGGATCATCGTGCGCACGCTCGGGGCCAGGGACCTGCAGCCGTGATCGGGCTCGCGGCGACTGCCGCCTACCTGCCGGAGCGGTGGCTGACGGCGGCCGAGATCGGCGCCGCCAGCGGCATCCCCGAGCAGGTGATCCTGGAGAAGTTCGGCCTGCGGGGCAAGCACATCGCCGCCGCCGACGAGCACGTCAGCGACATGGCGGTGTCCGCCGCGGCACGGCTGCTCGAGGAGCGCGAGCTCGACCCGGCGGACGTCGACGTCGTCCTCTACTACGGCTCCATGTGGAAGGACTACCCCGTGTGGCAGGCCGCGCCGTGGATCGCGCACCGGCTCGGGTGTGCCAAGGCCTACGCGCTCGAGTACGCGAACGTCTCCTGCGGGACGCCGGTGGCGCTGCGGCTGGCGCGCAACTTCCTGCTCGCGGAGCCCGACCTGCGCAACGTCCTGCTCGTGGCGGCGTGCCGCGAGTCCTACCTGCTCGACTACGCGAACGAGCGCTCGCGCTTCATGTTCAACTTCGGCGACGGCGCCGTCGCCGGGCTGTTGACGCGCGATGCGCCGCACGAGCTGCTCGGCGCGCTCGCGGTCACCGACGGCTCGTTCGCGCTGCAGGTGAAGGTGCCGGCCGGCGGCTCCGTCGAGCCCGCGTCGACGGAGACCGTGGCCGGGCGCCGGCACTTCCTCGACGTCGCCGACCCGGCGCAGATGAAGAGCGGGCTCGACGAGGTCAGCCTGCCGAACTTCGTCGCCGCCGCCCGGGGCGCGCTCGAGCGATCGGGCGCGCGCCTGGAGGACGTCTCCTACCTCTGCGGGATCCACATGAAGCGCTCGATGCACGAGGCGATCCTGCAGGCACTCGGCGTCGAGCGGGCCGCCTACCTCGACGACACCGGGCACATGAGCGGTGTCGACCCGTTGCTCGCGCTCGACCGCGCCGCGCGGGCGGGGGAGCTCGCCGAGGGCGACCTCGTGCTGCTGCTCGCGGCAGGGACCGGCTACACGTGGGCCGCGGCTGTGCTCCGATGGTGATCGGCGATCTCGCCGGCCGGGAGCTCGTGTCGGGCTGGCGCGAGCTCGACCAGGCCCGCATCGACCAGTTCGCCGGTGCGACGGACGACCCCCAGTGGATCCACGTCGATCCCGTGCGGGCGGCTGCGGGGCCGTTCGGGACGACGATCGCGCACGGCTTCCTGACGCTCTCGCTCGTCGTGCCGCTCTTCGAGGAGGCGCTGCCGCCGCTCGAGGGGTACGCGCTCACGGTGAACTACGGCCTCAACCGCGTTCGCTTCACGGCACCCGTGCCGGTGGGAAGCCGGATCCGCGGGCGCTTCCGCGTCGAGGCCGTGGACGAGATCTCCGGCGGCGAGCAGTTGACGGTGGCAGCGACGGTGGAGCTCGAGGGCAGCGAGAAGCCGGCCTGCGTCGCGGAGGCGCTCTTCCGCTTCTACCGGGATCTGACGGCCTGAGGCCGGGTAGCCAGGCCGGGGGGCCTCGAACGGCGGCATATGATCGGGTGCGTGGAGGAGCGGCTCGAGCGGCAGGCCCGCAACGAGGCGATGATGCGGACGGTCAACGAGAAGATCGCGGACCTCGACCGCGGCGCCGCCGGCTGGGCCGACGCCGACCACACCTTCGACTTCGTGTGCGAGTGCGGCAGGATCAGCGGCTGCGACAGCCGTGTGCCGATGACGCTCGCCGAGTACCGCCGCGTTCGCGAGCAACGTGACCGGTTCGCGGTCGTGCCGGGTCACCAGACCGACGACATCGAGTACGTGGTCGAGGAGAACGAGCTCTTCTGCATCGTCGACAAGCGCGACGAGGTCGAGCACCTCGTCGAGTAGGACGCGCCGGGCTACGCCGCGTTCCGGAGCCGGCGCCGCTCGAGGACGCCGAGCAGGGCGTCGACGATGACCGGATCGAACTGCGTCCCCGCGTGGTCGGCGAGCTCCGTCAGCGCCTCCGCCGGGGTCATGGCCCGCGCGTAGGGCCGTTCGCTCGTCATCGCGTCGTACGAGTCGCACGCGAAGATGATCCTCGCGCCGAGCGGGATCTCCTCGCCCTGCAGCGCGTCGGGATAGCCAGAGCCGTCCCAGCGCTCGTGGCTGGAGCGCACGAGCTCGCCGACCGAGGCAAGGGCGGGTGCGGCGCTCACGATGCGCTCGCCGATGAGCGTGTGCCGCCGCATGAAGTCCCACTCCGCCTCGGTGAGCTTCGCCGGCTTGGAGATGATCGACTCCGGGATCGCGATCTTCCCGATGTCGTGCAGCTGCGCCGCGAGCGCCACACGCTCCACGACGTCGCGGCCGAGCCCCAGCGCCTGTGCGACCTCGGTGACGAGGCGCGTCACGTGCCCCGTGTGGTCGGCGAGCGCCGGGTCGCGCTCCTCCAGGGCCGAGAGGAGTGCGCTCATCGTCTGCTTGCCGGCGGACGGGCGCGAGCTCTTGTGCTCGTACATGCGGATGTCGGCGAGCCGGAGCGCGTCTGCCGCGGTCGACGCCTCGTCCGGGAGCACCGCGGCACCGCACGAGCTGCGGATGGAGAAGCCGTCGCCGTCCTCGGAGAGCGCCGCGTAGGCGCGCTCGCGCAGCCGGGGGATGTCGGCGAAGCCGCCGTCGACGAGCAGGCAGAACTCGTCGCCGCCGAGGCGGTAGGCGGTTCCCGCCGAGCCCGCGACGCGGTCGAGCCGGCCCGCCAGCCGCACGAGCAAGGCGTCGCCCGCCGGGTGACCGAAGGAGTCGTTGTAGCCCTTGAAGCCGTCGAGGTCGAACATGAGCAGCACGCTCGAGCGCGCCGAGCCGCCGGCGAGTCGCTCGGCCAGGTCCGACTGGAGCTTCCGCCGGTTGCGCAGGCCGCTGAGGGCGTCGGTCTCCGCCTCCCGCCTGCTCGCCTTCAGCATGCGGCTGTTCTCGAGCAGGCTCAACGTCATGCGCACGACGACCGCGAGCAGGCCGCTGGCAGCGAGCAGGAGCGAGAGGAGGTCGACGCGTGCGAAGTGGTCGTACGTCAGGATCCCGATCCCGGCCACCGCGAACGCGGCCGGGACGAAGGGCAGCGAGCCGACGTCCGTGGAGGCTGTCGCGCCCGCGGGGCGGGCGACGCTCGCGAGGGCGATCAGGGTCATGCCGGCGAGCCAGCCGAGGTCGGCCGTGCCGTACTCGTACGTGCCGTTCGCGACGCGGACGAGGTAGACGGAATCGGCGACCGCGAAGCAGCCGAGGCCGGCCGAGAGCAGCAGCCACGTCGACGAGATCCGGCGGCCGCCGAGGCCGAGCGCGCCGACCACGAGCGCGATCAGGAGCATGTCCGCGAGCGGGTAGGCGAGATTCGTCCCGACCGCCGCCGCGTCGCCGCCGCTCGACGCGAGCACGGGGTGGAAGACGAGGGCGGCGGCGATCGCACCGACCGTGAGGCCGGCGATGACGCCGTCGAGCCACGAGGTGCGCGCGAAGCGAACGAGCTGGGAGCGCACGAGCAGACCGAGCCCCACGAACACGGGCGGGTAGAAGGCGAGGTACCCGACGTCGGCGGGGGAGGGGAACGGGATCTCGCTCTCCGCGAGGTCGGCGAACGCCACCGAGTAGTAGATGTCGCCGACGCCCCAGGCCGCGAGCCCGATGCCCAGGAGGATCCACGCGCGCCGTTCCTGCTTCGCCTCCGAGCGGTGCAGCACGCAGACGAGGGCCGCGAGGAGCGGAATGACGTCGTAGACGACGTCGTCGAAGAACGCGCCGACGCGGCTCCCGCCCCAGCCCGTCTCGAGCTGAATCGACAGCGCCGCGACGAGGAGCACCAGCAGCGCGACGGCGCCGCGTCGCCAGGGCACACGCAGGCGCCGGGTCGCGGCTGCCGCGCTCGTCACTCGAAGCACGATTTCCACCAGACAGTCATCGGCAGCAGCAGTCCCAGGTTGAGGGCCGGCTGCGCACGGCGCGTGGACGGTCGGGCGGGCGTCGGCCGGAGAAGTACCCCGAACGAGGGATGAACCGACGCGCGTGCGCCTTCAGACTCGCGTGGTGAAGGGCGCGCGCCCCTGAGGAGGCGGCCCTCCCGACCGAACGTCACCGGCAAGCGCCCTTGAAGTCGAGGCCACTTGGAAGACATCGGTCGCGGGGCGCGCGCACCTTTTCATAGCAACTCGTGCGAGATCCGGCGTCACCGGCTGAGGTCGGTCAGCACGCCCAACGCCGCGTCTGGACGGTCCGGCAGCGCCCCGAGTGCGGCCGCGGCCAGCTGCACGTCCTGCAAACGAAGGTCGTCCGTCTCCAGCGCGAGCCGCGCCAGCCAGCGCGTCGCCGCCTTGTCGTACTTCGGCGAGCCCGCGGCGGCGTACAGCGCGAGGAGCCCGAGCGCGTCCCGCAGGGACACGTAGCCCAGCTCGCGCGCGGCCTGCTCGGCGCCGAAGACGTGACGCCGCTCGAGCGCGCGGCGATATCTCGTCAGCGGCTGCCCCTGGGCGGTCACGAACGCATGTTCTCACCCGGATGGGTCTCGTGCGCGCTTGATCTTCGCTCCTCCGTCGTGCAGCCTGTGCCGGTGACTCGACGGCTCGAGCGAGACGGCACAGGATGCTGACCTGCGACGAGTGCGGCTGCCGCTCCCGGGACGGGCGGAGCTGGCGCGCGTACCTCGAGCATCCCGATGACCCCGAGTACGGGCAGCAGGTGGCCACCTACTGCCCGCCGTGCGCGGCGCGCGAGTACGGCTCGGGAGACGCCGGCGCGGACTACATCTGACTCTTCGGCCTGCCGCAGCCGTGAGCTGCCGGGCGCGCGATCCCGCCCGGGCATAGGGACGCCGCCTCGGGTCGGAGCGCGCCCTCAGGGAATCTTGAATCGGGTTTCTTCCCTCTGCACACGGCTACAGGTGACGGGCCGCCGAGACTTCGGCGGGGTCGTCGAACGAGGAGAGGGTCATGAGAATTCGAGAGAGAAAGTGGTTGCTGCTCGCTCTGCCTGCAATCTGCTCCCTGACGCTCGTGCAGCTGGGCGGTGCGGCATCGCAGCAGGCGATCACGTGCCCCGGCGGCACGCAGGGTACGGCCAACGCGGACGTCCTCACGGGAACCGCGGGGGCCGACCGCATCTCGGGTCTCGGGGGCGACGACGTCGTCAGCGGTGCGCCCGGGAACGACTGCCTCGCCGGCGGCGACGGCGCGGACGAGATCAGCGGCGGGCCGGGCGCGGACCGGATCAGCGGTGACGCAGGTGCGGACGACCTCGGCGGTGGGTCGGGCAACGACGTCATCGACGGCGGCGCCGACTTCGACTTCCTCTCCGGAGGGCTCGGGAACGACAACCTGAGCGGCGGCGACGACTTCGACGATCTCTCCGGCGGGCACGGCGACGACCGTCTCCTCGGTGGTGTGGGTGCCGACTACCTCGGTGGCGGGATCGGCGACGACCAGCTCTTCGGTGGCGCCGGCATCGACTCGCTCTCCGGGGGCATAGGCAACGACCGGCTGAACGGCGGCGACGGCGCTGACGACGTCAGCGGTGGCGCCGGCGACGACGTCGTCTTCGGCGGGGATGGCGCCGACATCGTCGACGGCGGCCCCGGCGCAGATCGCGTCAACGGTGCTGCCGGGCGCGACGAGTTGTCCGGCGGCGCGGCGGACGACACACTGATCGGTGGAGCCGACAACGACTACCTCTCGGGCGGCCTCGGCAGGGACACGCTCTCAGGCGGGCTCGGCGCCGATGTGCTCGAAGGCGGGACGGGCAACAACACCTACCACGGTGGTCCGGGCGGCGACATCATCGACGCCGCCAACGGCTACCGCGCCGAGACGGTGAACTGCGGCACCGGTGTCGACACCGCCTTCATCGATCCCGGCGATCGCACGAGGGGCTGCGAACGGGTGCACGTCCTGCGCCGGATTCGCTGAGAGCGGGCATCGCTTGGGGGCCACGCCGACCGGAGTCGTCCGACCCCGGCTGGGTGGCCCCCAATGTGCCGGCGACGCCGCCGCGCGCCGCGTGATCGAAGCTGTCTCGCTACCCGTTCGGGCGACGACGTCGGCGCTGATCCGGTATGTCGCTCGACGCGACAGATCGCCGCCAGAGCGTGCGCGCGAAGTCGGTCACCCGAGCGTCGGCGCCGTACTGCATCTCCATGGCGAGCGCGATCCACCGCCGGGCGTCCGGTGACGGGGCGTTCGTCGTCGACGACGCCTCGGCATCCCGTATGGCGAACGTATTCATCCGTTCTTCTTACCCCAACCCGTCGGTCGTTCCGTCCGCGCCCGTGCACGAAGCGATCAACGTTCCCTGACGTCGCTCGGGGGACTTGTCCACTGCCGACCGCCCAGCCGGCGCGTCGGGCGTCTCTACGAGCCGAAGTACTCCTTGGAGCCCCGCGGGCCGTACAGCAGCCAGAGCAGGACGGCGGCCAGGGCAGCGGTGACGAGCGAGGGGCCGATGGCGCTCGTCGGCCCGACGAACACGTAGACGAGTGCGATGCCGCCGCCGGCGACGGCGAGTGCCGCCAGCACGGTGCGCGCGAGCTTGCTCCCGCGCAGGAGCGCCCACGAGGCGATGGCGAAGAGCGCCGCCAGCACGAGCGCGCCGATGCCCCACGGCTCGGTGACGTCCTCCCAGCTCAGGAGCCCGACGAGGCCCATGAACCCCAGAAATGCCGCCTTGGCGAAGCCGAAGAACGATGCGACCAGCACCGTGAACGGCAAGTCTCGACGGGTTCCTTCCACCGTGGCCTCCTCGGGTACCTCGCTCACTGTCGGCCGATCCTACGCCCGGCGGGCGCTCCGGCGCGCGGGAGGTGCAGGTGGCGGCGCTCGACTCCAACGCCACACGCCCGGGTCGGCGGCGGCAAGCGGGCCGCTCCGCACATCCGCGGTCGCGTGACATTCTCGACCTCTTGTCTGTCATCGTTGCGGGCATGGCAGCACGAGACGCAGGAGAGCACATGAGCAACCAACGAACCCACAGCGTCACCACCACCGACGGTGTCGCCATCGGTGGAGCCGTGCACGGCCAGGGGCCGCCGCTGGTGCTCGTCCACGGGATGATGGCCGATGGCGACGTCGACTGGCAGGCGCTGCTGCCGCACCTGACCGACCGGTTCACCTGCCATCTGCCGAGCATGCGGGGCCGGGGCCTCAGCGGCGATCACCCCGACCTCGGCTTC
>DASUOK010000183.1:0-13849 GCA_036276675.1 Gaiellaceae bacterium
GGGGCCGCAGCGCCGGCGAGCGCACCGAAGGTGTGCAGCAGCTCGTGCGCCGCCGTCGACGCGGAGCTCACCGAGGTGCACGCCCCGAGGTAGATGACCGCGATCCCGCCGACGTCCGGACCGCCGCCGCCCTGCCCACAGAGGCGCGGATCCTCGATGGGGCCGTCGTAGTAGACGAGGTACTTCGTGTAGGTGGAGTCGAGCCCGGCGCGGTCGAGCTCGTCCCGGACGCGGGACCAGCGGGTCGCGCCCGCCAGGAGGTCGGCGGCCGTGGCGGCGAGCCGCTGGAACGTCAGGTCGACCTGCAGCCCGCACGGGAACGGGGCGACGTCGAACCGCGGCGTTCGCCCGGCGTCGTTGAGCCGCCACCAGCCGTCGATCTCGTCGACGTCGGCGGAGATCCGCGCCGCCGCCTCGGCGCTCCGGTCGGCACCGTCGGCGGGAATCGCATAGAGCACCCGGACGGAGTTCCCGGCGAGCACGGGCGGGCGATCCGCCGTGCCCACCGTGCCGCACCACTCGGCGGCCCGGGCCACATCGGGCAGGGCTCCGACGGCGAGCGCCGCAGCGGCGACAGCCGCGAGCGCGAGCGCGGGACGGCGAGCTGCTCCCACCGCCGCAGGGTGACAGCGGCCCCGGCCGGCCGCAAGGGGCCGCCGCCGGGGCTAGCGGGCCGGGGCGCCGCGGCGCAGGCGGAAGCGCGTCTCGGTGCCGGCACGGAGCCGCGCGATGTTCGGCCGATGCAGGACGAGGACCGCCACACCGGAGATGGCAGCAAAGACGACCACGGGCCACGGCTCGTCGAGCACGAGCGCGAGGAAGACGAGCGCGATTCCCGTGGTCATCGACGCGACGGACGCGTACCGGCTGACGAGGAACACGACGATCCAGACGCCGAGCCCGAGCACGCCGAGCAGCGGCGCGACGCCGAAGAAGGCGCCGCCTGCGGTCGCCACCGTCTTGCCGCCGCGCTGGAAGCGCAGGAAGAGCGGCCGCCAGTGCCCGAGCATCGCGGCGCCGCCCGCGAGCGCACCCGTGAGCTCACCGACGAGGAGCGTCCCGACGAGAGCCGGCACGAACCCCTTGGCGACGTCGAGCACGACGATCGGGATCCCGTACGCCTTCCCGTACGAGCGCCAGACGTTCGACGCGCCGATGTTGCCGCTGCCGACCGTGCGCACGTCCTCGTGCTTCAGCAGCCGCACGAGCCAGTAGCCGAACGGCATCGAGCCGAGCAGATAGCCGCCGAGGACGACGAGCGCCGCCGTCATGTCGCTACTTGAACGGGATCTGGTACTTCGACACCCAGTCGTTCACGACGGCCCAGTCGAGGTTGTCGAAGAAGGTGTCGATGTACCCGGCGCGGTCGGTCTGGAAGTCGAGGAAGTAGGCGTGCTCGTAGACGTCGAGCGCGACGAGCGGCGTCGCGTTCCAGATCGGGAAGGTGTTCTGCGCGTCGCCGATGTAGTTGAAGAGGCGACCCTCGTCCCAGTCGTAGGCGGTCCAGGCCCAGCCGCGGCCCGCCATGCCGGTCGCCTTCAGGTCGGAGCGCCACGCCTCGACGGAGCCGAAGTCGCGGCCGATCAGGTCGGCGATCGAGCCACGGGGGTCGCCGCCGTCGCCGCCGAGGTGCTCGAAGTAGATCTCGTGGTTCTTGATCCCGCCCACGGCGAAGGAGAGCTCGACCTTGAGCGCCCGCAGCTCGGAGTAGGTCTGGTTGGCGCTCCCGGCATCGGCTCCGCCGAGCTTGCCGAGGATCTCGTTCCGCTTCGCGACGTAGCCCTCGTACAGCTTGTAGTGGGCCTCCACGGATGTGCGGGAGATGCCGTCGAGCTGCAAGAGCGCGGGCTTCAGCTCGCGTGGCCTGATCTCCTCGTAACTCGACATCCCCACCTCCGACTCGTCGTCGTGAACGGCGCGGAGCATATCCTTCGCGCCGAGATCCCGAACCGGACAAGGAGCGTGCGCGATGGCCCTGACTCTGCCCGACCTGCCCTACGACCACGCGGCCCTGGAGCCGACGATCGACGAGCAGACCATGCGGATCCACCACGGCAAGCACCACCAGGCCTACGTGGACAACGCGAACAAGGCACTGGAGGGGACGGAGTGGGCGGATGCCGACGGCGAGGAGATCCTGCGCTCGCTCGACTCGGTGCCCGAGGACATTCGTGCCGCCGTCCGAAACAACGTCGGCGGTCACGTCAACCACACCTTCTTCTGGCAGATCATGAGCCCGGACGGCGGCGGCGCGCCGTCGGGTGAGCTCGCCGGCGCGATCGACGAGACCTTCGGCGGCGTCGACGCGCTGAAGGAGGCCGTGAACGACGCCGGCGTGAAGCGGTTCGGCAGCGGCTGGACCTGGCTCGTCCGCGACGGCAGCGGGCTCGCCGTGATGTCGACGGCGAACCAGGACAGCCCGATCAGCGAGGGCAAGACGCCGCTGCTCGGCATCGACGTCTGGGAGCACGCCTACTACCTCAAGTATCAGAACAGGCGGCCCGACTACCTCGCGGCGTGGTGGGAGGTCGTCAGCTGGGACGAGGTGGCGAGGCGGTTCGCGCAGGGCGCCTAGCCGCGATCCGCGCTACGTGGTGCGGCGGTAGGTGATCTCGCGGCTGAAGCCCGCGAGGTAGCCGACGCCGGCCTGGTTCACCGACATCGCGATCCTGAGCCGCGAGACGCCCAGCGGCAGCGCGGCCTCGAAGCGCGCCCGCGAGGAGAGATCGAGCGACACGCGCTTGATCGTCACCCACTGGCCGAAGCGCGTGCGGCGCTGCAGCTGCACCTGCTTGCGGGCCATGGAGCGCCCGGCCCAGACGCGCGTGAGGAAGCCGTTCAGGCGCCCGAACGAGATGTTCGGCGCGACCGCGGTCGTGACGACGAGGCTCCTCGTGGTCTTCCAGAGCGCCTGGTAGGTGGTGAGGATCTTCGGCGCGACCGTCAGCCCGAAGAAGCCGTCGGCGCCGGTGACGACCGTGGCGAGCACGATCGGGGAGGGCTGCCCGTACGGCTGATGGACGATCTGCACCTGCTCGCCCGCACGCTTGTTGTTGACCTGGCCGGACAACGTCACCTTGGTGCCGTAGGTGATCTGCGGCGCCGAGGCGGCGAGCCCCACAGCAGGCGGCGGGCCGGCAACGCGCACGACACCGGTCACGCTCGGGTTCAGCGCATCGCGGTAGCGGTAGGTCCCGGCGACGTCGAACTTGAACGAGTACGTGCGGTTCGGCCGCAGGACCGGCGAGGCGAACGCGCCGGTGGTCGAGACGATCTGGTGGTTGCGCGTGTCGACGTTCCGCCACCGGATCGTGTCGCCGGCGACGATGCTGACCGTCGCGGGGACGAAGGACGCCCGCTTGATCTGAACCGTCTTCGTGGTGGCGCCGAGCGCATCCGGGCCGGTGACGAGCACCGCGAGGAGCGACAGAAGGATCAGAATGCGCCTCATGGGCGCAGCTTTTCACCCACACCCGCTCGACACACCCGGTCGGCGGCCGAATTAACGAAGTCCGTACACGCGCCCTCGTCACCGGAGGGACGGGGAAGCTCGGCGCCGGCGTGGTCGAGTCGCTCCGGGCGAGGGGCTGGGAGGTCGTGGCCGCCGGGAGACGAGACGGCGACGTCTCGCGCGGCGAGGAGGCGCGGGCGCTCGTCGCGCGTGCGGCTGCGGAGCTCGGCGGCCTCGACGTCGTCGTCAACGGCGCCTCCGCGGGCTTCGCGCCGCAGCCGTTCGCGGCCGTCGAGGAGGCGGACCTGGACGCGGCGCTCGGCGCGACAGTGAAGGGCAGCTTCCTCGTCACGCAGGCGGCGGCGCCGCACCTCCGTGCCTCGCGCGGGCTCGTCGTCATGCTCGAGGACGTCGCCGCCTATCAACCGTGGCCGTCGTTCGCGGCCCACTGCGCGGCGAAGGCGGCACAGGCGATGCTCACCCGGGCGCTGGCGCGGGCACTCGCACCGGAGGTGCGGGTATGCGGCGTCGCACCGGGTCCCGTCGCCGTCGAGGCCGAGCAGGCGGCCCGCCGCGCGGCCGAGACCGAGCTCGGCCGCGTGGGCACCGCCGAGGACGTCGCCGCCGCGATCGTCTACCTCGCGGGTGCCGACTTCGTCACGGGCACGTCGCTCGTCGTCGACGGCGGACGGCTCCTGCAAACCGGGGGATGAGGCGATCCGTAGAACCTGCACGTGGACGTGGTGCTGACCCGTGCGGAGGCGGCGCCCTTGCGACACCCCGCTCGAGCCGCCACCATGCCGGTGGTGACGGAGAACGGGGTCAGCGACGGCGAGCTCCTCCAGCGCGTCGCCGATCGCGATCGGGACGCGTTCGACGAGCTCTACCGCCGGTACACCCGGCCGGTGCTCGGGCTCGCGCTGCGCCGTCTCGGCGATCGCGGCCGCGCCGAGGACGCGCTCCAGGACGCCTTCGTCGCGGTCTGGCGCTCGGCGTCGAGCTACGACCCCCAGCGCGGCGCCGGGGCGGCCTGGCTCTACACCGTGGCGCGCAACGCGATCGTGGACGGCGCCCGGCGGCGGCCCGAGCCGCCTGCCGAGACACCGGAGACGCCCGCGGACGAGGTCGGGCCGGCGGAGCGCGCCGAGCGGTCGTGGCTCGTGTGGCGCGTGCACCGCGCGATCGAGGAGCTGCCCGAGCCCGAGCGGCAGGTGCTCGAGCTCGCCTACTGGGGCGAGCAGTCGCAGAGCGAGATCGCCGAGTTCCTCCACATCCCACTGGGCACGGTCAAGACGCGGACGCGCGCGGGGCTCGCGCGCCTCGCCGGGCTGCTCGAGGAGGAGCTGCGGTGAAGGACCGGTTCGAGGACCTGATCGACGACGGTGTCGCGATCGACGAGGAGGAGCGGGCGCGCCTGCGGAGCGTGCACGACCTGTTGCTGCAGGTGGAGCCACCGCCGGAGGTGGGCCCGGCGTTGCGCCAGCCGCCGCAGGAGGCGCCGGCGCGGCTACTGCCGCGACGGCGCCGGGCGCCACTCGCCCTCGTGGCGGCGGCGATCGCCCTCGCCGTCTTCGGCGGCGGCTATCTCGTCGGCGAGCGCAGCGCGACGCCTTCCGTCGAGCGGACGATCGTCATGGCGGGGACGGCGGAGGCGTCCGGCGCGACGGCCGCGATCGAGCTCCTCGAGGAGGACGCCGCCGGCAACTGGCCGATGCGGGTCCGGCTGCGCGGGCTCGAGCCGAGCGAGGGGCGCGAGGACTTCTACGAGCTCTGGCTCACCCGCGAGGGCGAGCTGGCGGAATCGTGCGGCCGCTTCACCGTGCACGAGGGCGTCACCGAGGTGACGCTCAGCGTGCCGTACCGCCTGCGCGGCTTCGACGGCTGGGTCGTCACGCGCAGCGGGTCGGACGAGCCGCTGCTCACGACCTGACCTGTGGAGGAGGATTCAGCGAATCGTCCGCCTCCCGCGACGGTTCGGTAACGGGGTCTGACCCCGCTCCGCGGGGCGATTTGGCTCAACGCGGCCGTTCCCGCCCGCGCGCGGGGGTCAGACCCCGATCGCCGCACGCCAGCGCCGGCGGGACGCGGCCGGCCGAGACGAGGCCTACGGCGCGGTGCGGTCGTTCGCGAGGAAGGCGGCGTGCGTGACCGGCATCAGCCGCTCGAGGAACGACTCCGCCGCCGCCGCGAACTGCTGGATCTCGAACTGCGCGCTCTCGTTGTTCCGCAGCCCGCAGAAGTGCATCAGGCTGCGCGGGTTGCAGCTCCAGTAGTACTTCGTGTACGTCGAGAGCGGCAGCACCGCCCGCGCCACCTCCTTCGCCACGCCCTGCTCCAGCAGGCGCTCGTACGCCTGGAAGGCGCGCGCGCCCTGCTCCCGGATCTCGCGCTGCGCGGCCGCCCGCGTCTCGTCGTCGACGGGCTCGAAGCTGTACGCGCCCGGCTTGCCGACCTGGGTCCGCACGTTCTCGGGCACGTAGAACTCCGGCTCCATCTTCGAGTAGCGCCCGCTCCACTCGTTGTAGCTGTGCCCGGCGCGGTGCCGGTGGTGCTCGCGGACGACGAAGATCGGCGCCTTCACGAGGAAGCGGAAATAGCCGTGCTCGAACGGGCTGCCGTGGCGCTCGCGGATGAGGAAGCGGATCAAGCCCTCGTCCCGCTCCGTCAGCTCGTCCGACTCCTGGTTGAACGAGACGCGCGCACCGTTGACGACCGCGAGGTCGGAGGCGAGCGCCGCGTCGAGCGCGACGAAGCCCTTGTCCAGGACGGGGACGACCGTGTCCGGCAACGCAGCCTCCTGTAGTACTGGCGTCATGGCCTCCATTGTGGACCTCCTGTCGGTCGGCACGTCGGGGTGGTCGTACCCGTCCTGGCGGCCCGGCTTCTACCCCGCAGGCGTCGCGAACGAGGACTTCCTCCGTCACTACGCCGAGCGGTTCACGACCGTCGAGCTGAACACGACCGGCTACCGGCTGCCGTCCGAGGAGCAGTTCGCCCGCTGGGCGCAGCAGACCCCGCCGGGCTTCCGCTTCGCGCCCAAGCTGCCGCAGCGCTCGCTGCGCTCGCTCGGCACCTTCGAGGAGCGGGTGCGGCGGCTCGGCGACCGGCTGGGCCCGGTCCGCGTCGTCGTCGAGAGCCCCCGCGACGACGGGCTCCTCGCACTGCTGCTCGGCTCGACCGGCCTGCGGCTCGCGCTCGACCTGCGCGATCCGAGCTGGGCGGACGTCGACGTCCGCCCGGCCGTGCGCGTGGGCGACCGGGAGGCCGACGCGCCCTTCCGCTACCTGCGCTTCCGCGACCCGCCCTACGACGACGCGGCGCTGCACGCGCTCGCCGCCGAGTTGCGCCCGCTGCTCGGCGCAGGCGTCGAGATCTTCGCCTACTTCCGCCACGAGGACGAGCCCACGGCGCCGGCCTACGCCGCCAGGCTGCGCGAACTCGTGGATACCAGCTAGACTGCCCTCGTTATCAGAGCGCGTACCTGCGGTGTTCAGCACCTCTCTTACCGTTCGTGATCAGTGGTAAGGAGGTGTTTTTTCTATGGCAGCAGGAACCGTGAAGTGGTTCGACGATGCGAAGGGCTACGGCTTCATCGCACCGGAGGACGGCGGCAAGGATCTGTTCGTCCATCACTCCGGCATCGGCGGCGAGGGTTTCAAGTCGCTGACCGAGGGAGCGAAGGTCGAGTACGAGGCGCGTGAGGGTCAGAAGGGCCCCGAGGCGTTCAACGTCGTCCCAACGGCGTAGGGAGGCAGTCATCGCCGACAAGGAAGAGAAGATCGAGCTCGAGGGCGAGGTCGTGGAGGCGTTCCGGAGCGGCATGTTCCGGATCGCCCTCGACAACGGCCACGAGACCCTCGGTTACACGGCCGGGAAGATGCGGCGCTACCGGATCAAGGTGTTTCCGGGCGATCGCATCAAGGTCGAGCTCTCTCCGTACGACCTGACGCGCGGGCGGATCGTCTACCGACACCGGTAGGCGCCGCCCGCGCGGCGTCGTTCTCCGGCGCTGCGCCGCCGGTCAGGAGCCGTCGCGAACGGCCGCCTGCGCCGCCGCGGCCGCGGCGCGCTCCGCGAGCGCACGCGCCTCGCCCACGCGCGGGTCGTCGGCCGCTGCGTTGATCGCGACGAGGCGCGCGGCCACCGACGCGGCGGCGGCGGCCATGTCCGCGCCTGCTGCCGCGTCGCCGGTCACGTTCGGGTTCCCTTCGGCCGCGACGAGGGCTGCAAGCCCGGCGAGCTCGGCGGCGATCTCCGCCAGCTCGCGGGGGATCGCGACGATCCGCTCGGCCGCTGCGGGGGTCCGCTCGGCCAGGAAGGCTCCGTACGCGTCCGCATCCGCGTCGGCCAGCGGCTCGAGGCGGGCGCGGAGCTCCTCTGCCCGGCCGACGACCTCGGCTCGGTGCTCCCACTCGTCGGGCGCGAAGCGGGCGGCCATCGCCGTCAGCCCGGCGGCGAGCCCGGCGACGACGGCTGCGACGGCGCCGCCTCCGGGAGCCGGCGTCCGCGCGGGCACCGCGTCGAGGAACTCCCGGAGGCTCTGGTCGAGGAAGGAGCTAGAAGAGGCCAACCGTGCGGCCGTCCTCGTCGATGTCGACGCCGAACGCCGCCGGGGTCACGCCGAGCCCGGGCATCGTCTGCATCGTCCCGCAGAGCGCGACGAGCCAGCCCGCGCCCGTGTAGGCGCGGATGTCGCGCACGGTGACGTCGAACCCGGTCGGCGCGTTCGCCAGCTCGGGGTCGTGCGAGAGCGACAGGTGCGTCTTCGCCATGCAGATCGGCAGCCGGTCGAGGCCGTCGCGCCCGTAGCGCGCGATCTTGTCCTTCGCCGTCTGCAGGAAGACGGCGCCGTCCGCCCCGTAGACCTGCCGCACGATCGCCTCGATCTTGGCGTCGATCGGCTCGTCGAGCCCGTAGGTGTAGCGGAAGGAGCTCGGCTGCTCCGCGGCGTCGGCGACGGCCTCGGCGAGCCCGGCCGCCCCGGCGCCCCCGCGCTCGAAGGCCTCGTTCGGCTCTGCCGCGTGCGCGCCGTACTCGAGCGCCAGCCGCTGCACGAGCGCGACCTCCTCGGCCGTGTCCCCGGGAAACCGATTGACCGCGACGACGGCTTTGAGGCCGAAGCCCGAGACGTTGCGCAGGTGGCGCTCGAGATTCGCGGAGCCGCGCTCGATCGCGTCGAGGCCGCCCTCCGGCTCGCCGCCGTGGTGCTTGAGCGCCTTGGCGGTGGCCACGAGCACGACGGCGCTCGGCCGTACGTCCCCCACCCGGCAGATGATGTTGAAGAACTTCTCCATGCCCATGTCCGACCCGAAGCCGGACTCGGTGACGACGTACTCGCCCAGCTTCAGGGCGACGCGGTCGGCGACGAGCGAGTTGTTGCCGTGCGCGGTGTTCGCGAACGGGCCGCAGTGCACGAGCGCCGGTTGCCCCTCGATCGTCTGGACGAGGTTCGGCTTGATCGCCTCCTTCAGCAGCACCGTCATCGCGCCCGCCGCACGGAGCTGCTCCGCGAGCACGGCCTCGCCCTCGTAGGTGTAGCCGACCGTGATCGAGCCGAGCCGCTCGCGCAGGTCGGCGAGGTCGCGGGCGACCGCGACGATCGCCATCACCTCGGACGCGGCGGTGATGTCGAAGCCCGTCTCGCGCGGGTAGCCGTTGGCCCGGCCGCCGAGGCCGACCACCGTCGTGCGCAGGGCGCGGTCGTTGACGTCGACGCAGCGGCGCCACCCGATCGTGAGCGGGTCGATCCCGAGCGCGTTCCCGTGCAGGAGGTGCGCCTCGATCATCGCCGCGAGCAGGTTGTTGGCGGCGCCGATCGCGTGGATGTCGCCGGTGAAGTGGAGGTTCAGGTCCTCCATCGGCAGCACCTGCGCGTAGCCGCCGCCCGCGGCGCCGCCCTTGATCCCGAACACGGGGCCGAGCGACGCCTCGCGCAGGCAGAGCACCGCCCCGCGGCCGAGGTGGCCGAAGCCCTGTGCGAGCGAGACCGCGGTCACCGTCTTGCCCTCACCGGCGCTCGTCGGCGTGATCGCGGTGACGCACACGACCTTGCCGTCCGGCTTCCCGTGCAACCGCTCCAGCACCGCGAGGTCGATCTTCGCCTTCGTGCGGCCGTACGGCTCGATCTCGTCCGGCTCGAGCCCGGCCGCGGCTGCGACGTCCGCGATCGGCCGCAGCACGGCGGCCTGGGCGATCTCGAGGCTCGAGGGCATCTCCGTCCGCATCGTGAGGAGCCTAATGCCGTGCGAGGGCGCCGAGGTGGCGCTCGTACGCACCCGTCTCGAGGATCTCCGCGATCTGCGCGAGCGCGTGGCGGAGCTCGTCGTCGCTCGTGAAGAAGTGCGGCCCGAGGCGGAGGCCTGCGCCGGGTCGGAAATCGCAGACGATCTCGCGCGCGGCGAGCTCGCGGTGGACGGCTGCGAACTCGGGCACGTGCACCGTGACGGTGCCGCCGCGGCGGTCGGGCTCGAGCGGGCTGCGCACCTCGAAGCCGGCCGCCTGCGCCAGCTCGATCGCGAGGCCGGTCTGCTCCAGCGAGCGGGCGCGGATCCGCTCGACGCCGACGTCCTCGATCAGGTCGTAGCCCGCCGTCGCCGCGTAGAGCGCAGGCACGTTCGGGGTGCCGGTGAGGAAGCGCGCCGCGCCGTCGGCGTACCGCAGCTCCTCCTCGAACGCGAACGGCTCCGCGTGCGCCTGCCAGCCGGTGACGGTCGGCTCGAGCCGCTCGGCGAGATCGGGGCGGACGTAGAGCCAGCCGTTGCCGGGGCCGCCGCAGAGCCACTTGACCGAGCCGCCGACGGCGAAGTCGACGCCGAGCGCCGTCACGTCGAGCGGCGCGATGCCCGCCGACTGGTAGGCGTCGAGCACGACGCACGCGCCGACCTCGTGGGCGCGCCGCACGATCGCCGCGACGTCCTGGATCTCCCCCGACTTGTAGAGGACGTGGCTGATCGGCACGAGCAGCGTCCGCTGGTCGATCGCCGCGACGATCGCTTCGTCGTCGTCGCAGACGACCACCTCGAGGTCCGGGCGCGACTGGTAGAGGTAGCGAACGGAGGGGAAGTTGCCCCGCTCGTAGACGACCCGGTTGCGCGGCGGCTCCGGCCGGAAGCAGGAGAGGACCACGGCCTCGGCGACCGCGACATTCTGGTGCATCACGGTCGAGCCCGGTGGCGCGCCGACGATGCGGCCGACCTGGTCGCCGACCGTCATGGGCAGCTCCCACCAGCCCTCCCCCCAGGCGCGCACCCCGCGCTCCCGCCAGGCGCGCGCGTACTCGGCGAGCCGCTCCTCGGCGCGCCTCGGCATCGCGCCGAGGGAGTGGTTGATGAGGTACGTCGTGTCCGCCAGGATGGGGAACTCCGAGCGGTAGTCGAGGAGGTCACGCATGGGCGGGAGTCTGCCCGAGATGGAGGGCTGGGACGACATCTTCGACGAGACCTACTTGCGCTCCTACGGGCCCATGCTCGACGACGAACGCGCGCGCACCGAAGCCGAGGGCGCGATCCGGCTCGCCGGGGTGGAGCCTGGCGCGGCGGTCCTGGATTGCCCCTGCGGCTTCGCGCGGCACGCGCAGATCCTCGCCGGGCGCGGCTACCGCGTCACCGGCAGCGACCGCTCGCAGGTCCAGCTCGACGAGGCACGCCGCCGCGTCGGCTCCTCGGCCTGGCCGCGGCTCGTTCGGGCCGACTATCGGGCATTGCCGTTCGAGGACGCCTCCTTCGACGCGGCGCTCAACCTCTTCACGTCGCTCGGCTACCTCGACCGTGCGGGGGACGTCGCGGTGCTCCGGGAGCTGCGCCGCGTGCTCCGGCCGGGTGCGAGGCTCGTCGTGGAGACGATGCACCGCGACCGTCTCGCGCGGATGTACGCCCCCCGCGCGTGGGAGCCGCTTCCTGACGGTTCCTCCTTCCTCCAGGAGCGGAGCTTCGATCCGGTGGCGGGGACCGTCTCGACCACCCACCGCATCCTCGGAGGCGACGAGCCGGTGGAGCGGAGCTTCGTCCATCGCGTCTACACGGCGGGCGAGTGGGACACGATGCTGTCGGACGCCGGTTTCGACGAGCGTCGCTTCGTCGGTGGCTGGGACGAGGAGCCGCTCTCCCCCGAGACGCGGCTGATCGCGGTCGCTTCAGCCTGAGCTACGCGCTCCAGCGCTCCCAGCGCACGAGCTCGTCGAGGGCCAGGCGGCGCTGGCTCAGCCGCGAGACCTGCTCGCTCTCCCGGGGATTCGGCGCCGGCCTGCCGATCGTGAGGACGCAGACGAAGTGGACGTCCTCCGGCACGCCGAGGAGCTCCTTCACCGCGGGCACCTGCTCCGGCAGCACGCCGAAGACGCCGCTCGCGAGCCCCTCGTCGAGGGCGGCCAGCTGGAGGAGCAGGAAGGCCGCTCCCGCGTCGACGTACCAGTACGGAGCGGGCCAGCCGATCTCCTCGCCCTCGCGGAGCTTGTCCGGCTGCCGGTAGCGCTCGTGGTAGCTCTCCTCGCGCGTGCCGACGAAGACGTGGACGGGCGCGACGGAGATCCACGGCTCCAGCCCCATCGCCACGTACTCGTCCTCGCCCGCGAGCCGGGCCAGCTCCCGCCGCGTCTCGGGCTCGGTGACGACGACGAGCCGGTGCCCCTGGCTGAAGCCGCCGCTCGGGGCCCTCCGCACCACCGCGACGACCCGCTCGATCGTCTCCCGTGAGATCGGGTCGGGGAGGTAGTGCCGGACCATCCGGCGCCGCCGGAGGAGGTCGCGGAGCTCCACGGTCGGGCCGGCCCGCCTACTCCCACTCGATCGTCGAGGGAGGCTTCGACGAGATGTCGAGCGCGACCCGGTTCACACCGGGGATCTCGTTGATGATCCGGCTCGAGATCGTCTCGAGCAGGTCGTACGGGAGCCGCGCCCAGTCGGCCGTCATCGCGTCCTCGCTCGTGACCGCCCGGATCACGATCGGGTAGGCGTACGTGCGCTCGTCGCCCTGCACGCCGACCGACTTGATCGCGGGGAGCACGGCGAAGCTCTGCCAGAGCTCGCGGTAGAGGCCGGCGCGGCGCACCTCCTCCTGCAGCACCGCGTCGGCGGCACGGAGGATCTCGAGCCGCTCGCGCGTCACCTCCCCGATGATCCGGATCGCGAGGCCGGGCCCCGGGAAGGGCTGGCGCCAGACCATCCGCTCCGACAGGCCGAGCTCCTCGCCCACGCGACGCACCTCGTCCTTGAAGAGCAGGCGCAGCGGCTCGACGAGCTCCATCCGCATGTCCGCCGGTAGCCCGCCGACGTTGTGGTGCGACTTGATCTTCGCCGCGAGGCCGTCGTCGGCGCCGCCGGACTCGATCACGTCGGAGTAGAGCGTCCCCTGGACGAGGAAGCGGACGTCGGTGCCGCCGTCCGACAGCTTCCGCGCCTCCTCCTCGAAGACGCGGATGAACTCCTCCCCCACGATGCGCCGCTTCTCCTCCGGCTCGCTGACGCCCTCGAGCCGCGCGAGGAAGCGATCCTGTGCCCCCACGTGCACGAGGGGGACGCGGAAGTGGCCGCCGAAGGTCTCCGCCACCTGCTCTCCCTCGTTCTCGCGCATCAGCCCGTGGTCGACGAAGACACAGGTGAGCTGGTCGCCGACCGCCTTGTAGACGAGCAGCGCCGCCACGGCCGAGTCGACGCCGCCCGAGAGGCCGCAGATGACGCGCTCGGTGCCGACCTGCGCGCGGATCCGCTCCACCTGCTCCTCGATCACCGCCGCCGGCGTCCAGGCGGGCGGCGCGCCGGCGACCTCGTAGAGGAAGTTCTTCAGCACGTCCTGGCCGTACGGCGTGTGGCGCACCTCCGGGTGGAACTGGACGCCGTAGAGGCCGCGGGCGGGATCCTCGAACGCGGCGACGGGCGTCGAGCCGGAGCGGCCGGTGATCCTCGCGCCAGCCGGTGGCGCCGTGACCGTGTCGCGGTGGCTCATCCAGACGGTCTGCTCCTCGGGCAGCCCGGCGAACAGCGCGCCGGTGCCGCCCTCGAGCTCGGCCTTGCCGAACTCGGAGGCGTCCGTCCGCGCCACCTCGCCGCCGAGGTCGAGCGCCATCAGCTGGGCGCCGTAGCAGATGCCGAGCGTCGGGATGCCGAGCTCGAACAGCGCGTCGTCGACGCGCGGCGCCCCCTCCGAGTAGACCGAGGCTGGCCCGCCGGAGAGGATCAGCGCCAGCGGCTGGCGGCGTCGCACCTCGTCGGCGCCGATCGAGTGGGGCACGAGCTCGGAGAAGACGCGGGCCTCGCGCACGCGCCGTGCGATCAGCTGCGCGTACTGGCCGCCCATGTCGAGCACGAGCACGGGTCGCTCCTCCGCCTGCGGGTCGGGAACCGGAAGCGGGTGGACGGCGACCACTACTGCCGCCGGTAGTTCGGCGAGTCCTTGGTGATCGTG
>DASUOK010000184.1:0-3645 GCA_036276675.1 Gaiellaceae bacterium
GGCGGAGTCGCGGCTCCTGCGCTCGATGCTGCGGACCTACCGCACCGTCTTCCCGACCGTCGCCGTGCACCCGGTCCGCGTGGAGGGGGACGAGAACCTGAGCGGCGTGCGCAACATCATCTTCGTCGCCGGCGAGAGCGCGGCCCCGTCGAAGGACTTCCTGCTCGACCGGTGGCGCGACACCCGGCGCACCGCGCCCGGCGCACCCGACCTCTCGCTGGCGATCCGCGACCGCCTCGACCGGCCGATCCCGACCGAGGACGTGCCGGTGCTGACGGACGACTACGCGCCGACCGACGCGCTGCTGCTGCTGTTCGGCTGAGCGTCCCGCTCAGCCGAAGAAGGCGCGGGCGGTGTCGTACCAGTCTGGCGGCACCGTCTTGAGGGTGGCGGTCGCCTCCTCGAGCGAGACGTCGACGATCTCGTCGCCGTGCAGCGCCGCCATGCGCCCGAAGCGGCCCTCGTGCGCGAGGTCGGCCGCCTTCAGGCCGTAGCGGGTCGCGAGCACGCGGTCGCGGGGCGTGGGCGTGCCGCCGCGCTGCACGTGCCCGAGCACGGTGACACGCGTCTCGAAGCCCGTCCGCTCCTCGATCTCGCGCCCGAGCGCGTCGCCCACGCCGCCGAGGACGACGTGGCCGAACTGGTCGGTGGGGCGGGCCTCGCCGGCGACGAGCTTCCGCTCGCCCGTCTCGTAGGTCAGCTCGTAGCCCTCGCTGACGACGACGATCGAGAAGTCCTTGCCGCCCGCGTGCCGCTGCGCCAGCTGCCGGCAGGCGTCCTCGACGGTGACCGGATGCTCGGGGATCAGGATCACGTCGGCGCCGCCCGCGATGCCGCTGTGCACGGCGATCCAGCCGGCGTGCCGACCCATCACCTCGACCACCATGACGCGGTTGTGCGACTCCGCGGTCGTGTGCAACCGGTCGATCGCCTCCGTGGCGATCGTCACGGCGGTGTCGAAGCCGAAGGTGTAGTCGGTGCCCGAGAGATCGTTGTCGATCGTCTTCGGCACGCCCACCACGGGCACGCCGTGCTCGCCGTGCAGCCGCGCGGCGACGCCCAGCGTGTCCTCGCCGCCGATCGCCACCAGCGCGTCGAGCCCCTCCCGCTCGAGGGTCGCGAGGACCTTCTCGATGCCGCCGTCGACCTTGTACGGGTTCGTCCGCGTGGTGCCGAGGATGGTGCCGCCGCGCGGGAGGATCCCGCTGATCTCCCGGCGGCCGAGCGGCTCGAGGGACCCTGTCACGAGGCCGCGCCAGCCCTCGCGCACGCCGGCGACCTCCCAGTCGCGGTCGAGCGAGCGCCGCGTCACCGCCCGGATCACCGCGTTCAGCCCGGGGCAGTCGCCGCCGCCCGTCAGGATGCCGATCCGCTGCGCCACGGCGGGAGTCTACGAGCCCCGTCGCTCCCTCGCCCCGCCAGGAGGCTCTCGGTTGACAACGGCCGCCTCGGCGACGACGATCGCGTCGGCGAGAGGGAGGTGCCACGGTGCAGCACGCGATGCAGCGAAGCCTTGTAGCCGAGTTCCTGGGGACGTTCGTCCTGGTCCTCGGTGGTTGCGGGACGGCGGTCCTCGCCGCAGGCTTCGACCCGGGCGGTGTCGGGCTGCTCGGCGTGGCGCTCGCGTTCGGCCTGACGGTCGTCGTCATGGCCTACGCCGTGGGTCACATCTCGGGCGGGCACTTCAATCCGGCGGTGACGATCGGCGCCGTCGCCGGCGGCCGCTTCCCGGCCCGCGACGCGGCACCGTACCTCGTGACGCAGGTCGTCGGCGCGATCGCGGCGGCGGCGGTCCTGTACGCGATCGCGAGCGGCGTGGACGGCTTCAGCGCCGAGGACAGCGGCTTCGCGTCGAACGGCTACGGCGACCACTCGCCGGGCGAGTACTCGTTGCTGGCCGGGCTCGTGACCGAGGTCGTCCTGACGGCGGTGTTCCTGATCGTGATCATGGGCGTGACCCGCAAGGGCGCGGCGGTGGGCTTCGCACCGCTCGCGATCGGGCTGGCGCTGACGTTGATCCACCTGATCAGCATCCCGGTCACGAACACGTCGGTGAACCCGGCCCGCTCGACCGGGCCGGCCATCTTCCAGGGCGACTGGGCGGTCGAGCAGCTGTGGCTGTTCTGGCTGGCCCCGATCGTCGGCGGCATCGTCGGTGGCCTGCTGTACCGCTACGCGCTGGAGACGCCCGAGGAAGAGGAGGGTGTCGGGCCGAACGTGGTCGAGCAGCCGCGCGTCGTCAGGCCCGACTGATCCTCGCCGCGCGCGCTCCTGCGGCCGCGGGGTTACGCTGGATGCCGAAGGTGGGAATCGAACCCACACTCCCCGAGGGGAACCGGATTTTGAGTCCGGCGCGTCTGCCAGTTCCGCCACTTCGGCCCGCAGCGGATGGTAGCCGCGCTCCAACTGCCGCTCCTGACGCAGCAGCAGCTTGCAACGTCGGGTCAATCCGGGATACTTCCCACTTCGCCGCTACAGGGCGCGACCCCCGTGTCCGGAGCTCAGCGGCCTACGGTCACTCGCCGATGGAGGAGGAACGACGTTGAATCTCAGAAAGCGTGGCTTGTTGAGCGTGCTGGCGCTGCTGGTGGCGGCGCTCGCACTGCTGGCGTCCGGGTGCGGCGGCGACGACGACGACAGCGCGGGCGGCGGTGACACGACCGAGGCCTCTGGCGGCGGCGGCGGCTCGATCGAGGCGCTCCCGTCGTCCTCCTGCACCGCGCTCGAGTACGAGGGCGAGGGCGACCCCGACGTCCTGATCGCGTCCGACTTCCCGCTGCAGGGCTCGTCACGGACGCAGACGATCCAGATCATCGAGGCGATCCGGTACCTGCTCGAGGAGGCCGACTGGAAGGCCGGCGACCACAACGTCGCGTTCCAGTCGTGCGACGACGCGACCGCGCAGGCGGCGCAGTGGGACTCCGGCAAGTGCTCGACGAACGCGCAGGCCTACGCGGCGAACGAAAGCGTCATCGGCGTGATCGGCACCTTCAACTCGGGCTGCGCCGCGATCGAGATCCCGGTGCTCAACCAGGCTCCGGGTGGCGGCGTCGCGATGATCTCGCCGGCGAACACCTACGTCTGCCTCACCGAGGGTGGCCCCGGCTGCGACGACACGGAGCCGGACAAGTACTACCCGACCGGCAGCCGCAACTACGCCCGCGTGGTGGCGCACGACGCGTACCAGGGCGCGGCGATGGCCGAGTTCGCCCAGTCGCAGGGCGTCACGAGCGTCTACATCCTGAACGACAAGGAGGCCTACGGCCTCGGCGTCGCGACGAACTTCCGCAACGCCGCGGAGTCCGTCGGCATCGAGATCGCAGGCTTCGAGGCCTGGGATCCGAAGGCGTCGAGCTACGAGGCGCTGTTCCGCAAGATCGGCGGCACGGACGCCGACGCGGTCTTCCTCGGCGGCCTGATCGACGAGAACGGCGCCCAGGTGATCAAGGACAAGGTCGCCGTGCTCGGGCCGAACGACGGCGACGTCAAGCTGCTCGCGCCGGACGGCTTCACCGCGCAGCAGACGATCGACGAGTCGGGCGAGGCTGCCGCGGACATGTTCATGAGCGTCGCCGGCGTGCCGATCGACCAGTTCGAGGGCCAGGGCGCCGAGTTCGCGGAGGCCTTCGCGCCGCGGATCGGCGG
>DASUOK010000185.1:0-3228 GCA_036276675.1 Gaiellaceae bacterium
CGCCGAGCCCCGAGGTCGCGTTCGCCTGCGGATCGAGATCGACCAGGAGCGCCCGCTCGCCCGCCTCGGCGAGGCACGCCGCCAGATTGACGGCCGTCGTCGTCTTGCCGACACCGCCCTTCTGGTTCGCGACCGCATAGAGCGTCCCGGGCAGCCACGCATTCTCACGAGGGCCCCGGACGGTTCGTCAGGCGAGCGGGCGCTTCTTCGCCATGCCCGGGCGGCGCGGGAAGCCGGGCGGCGTCGGCCCTGTCTTGCGCAGGACGAGGAACCCGGGCGGGCTCTCGACGAGCTCGGCCGCGAGCGCTTTCGCGACGGCAGCCACGCGATCGGGCTCCGCGGTCGGGCCGACCCAGAGAATGACGGCACCGCCCTCGCGGACGAGCGGCAGGCACCACTCCGCAGCGACGGGCGGCCGCGCGAGCGCCTTCGCGACGGCGACACCGTACTGCTCCGCCGGCTGCTCCTCGGCACGGCCGCGGACGACCCGCAGGTTCGGGAGCTCCGCCGGCCAGCGCTCCAGGAACTCGGCCTTGCGTCGCTCCGCCTCGAGCAGCGTCACCTCACGGCCGGGCAGCGCAGCCGCCAGCGGGATCCCGGGCGTCCCTCCGCCGGAGCCCACGTCGACGATCGGCCCGCCGAAGCGGCGCACGAGCGCCACGCCCGCGAGCGCGTCCTCCAGCAGCACCCGGCGCGCCTCCGCGCGGTCCCTCAGGGCCGTCAGGCCCGGCGTCGCGAGCACCGCGTCCAGCCAGCGCTCGAGCAGGTCAGACCGAGATGCCACGGGGAACGACGACGACGTAGCGGTTCGGCTCCGTCCCCTCGCTCACCGTCTCGACCTCCGGATCGTCCTTGAGCCGCTCGTGCACGATCTTGCGCTCGACCGGGGTCATGGGCTCGAGCTCCACCCGCTGCCCCGTGGCGGCGGCGCGCTCCGCGCTGCGGAGAGCGATCCCGTCGAGCGTCGTCTGGCGCCGCGCGCGGTAGCCGGCGGCGTCGACGACGACCGGCTTCCGGTCGTCGCGGTTGTGGAAGAGGATCGCGTTGGCGAGGTACTGGATCGCGTCGATCGTCTGGCCGTGGCGCCCGATCAGGAGGCCGAGCTCACCGCCCGTGCAGGTGACCCGGAGCTCCTCGTCCGACTCGACGATGTCGATCGAGCACCTGACGCCGATCTCGCGCGCGATGCGGTCGACGATCTCGCGTAGCTGCGCGGCGTCGGCGCTCTCGTCTGCCCGCGGAGCCGCCGCCTCCTCGCGGTCGGTGCCGTCGTCCTCGCAGCTCGCCACCACCCGCGCCGGCTCGTAGCCGACGCCCAGCAACCCGCGTTCCCCCTCGCTGACGACCTGGAACCGCACCGACGCCTTGTCGAGACCCGGGCGGCGCCGCTCGAGCTCGCGTAGAGCCGCCCATTTCGCCTCGCCGACGGTCTCGCCGGTCGCCTCGACCGAGACCTCGGTGCTCACCGCCGCGCGCCGCCCTTCTTCTTGCGCTTCACCTTGCGCACGCGCTGCGGCTGGGGCTTCGCGTCGGCCTTCGGCGTCGGCTTGGTCTCCGGGGGCGGCGCAGCGTCCTTCGGCGGCGTGCGCGAGCTCTTCTTCGGGGGAGGCTCGCGCTTCGGCACGAGCCGGCGCGTGATCAGCCCCTGGCCGGTCGTCCACAGGTTCGTGGTCAGCCAGTAGATCATCAGGCCGGACGGGAAGTTGAGCACGAACGGGATGAACGCGATCGGGAGGACGAGCATCAGCGCGCGCTGCGCCGGCTGCATCGTCGTCGACATCAGGAAGGTCGAGGTGAGCTGGCTCACCGCGTAGGCGACGATCAGCAGCGGCCCCCAGCCCTCCTTCGTGTTCTCGGTGATCGTGACGAGGTTGAGCCACTCGAGGTCGGCGCCCGGGAACTGCGGCAGGATCTCCTCCTCGAAGTCGCGGAGGACGAAGAAGAGGCCGATGAAGATCGGGATCTGCGCGATGATCGGCAGGCAGGAGGAGGCCGGGTTGATCTGGTTCTCCTTGTAGAAGGCCATCAGCTCCTGGTTCTGGCGCTGCTTGTCGTGCTTCCAGCGCTGCTGGATCGCCTTCATCTCCGGCGCGTGCGCTTGCAGGTTCTGCATCGAGTGGATCTGACGCACGGTCAGCGGCACGAGCAGCATCCGCACGATCACGGTCAGCGCCACGATCGACCACGCCCAGGTGAGCCCGACGGTCTCGTGCAGGTTCGTGAGCGCCCAGGTGAGGAGATCCTCGAGCGGCGTGAGGATGCCGGCGACGATCACGCGAAGTCGACCCCACCGTGACTCCACGGGTTGCAGCGGAGGAGCCGCCAGGCCGCCTTCGCCGAGCCCTTGAGGAGGCCGTGCTTGCGCAGAGCGTCGAGCGCGTACTGGGAGCAGCTCGGGTGGTACTTGCAGGTCCCGGCCGGCGTCAGCAGGCCGAACGTGTAGCGCCATGCATACACGAGGCCGATGCCGAGATACCTCACGCGGCCGCCTTCTCGAGCACCTCGGCGACCCGCTCGCGCAACCACTCGTGGCCGCGCGTGTCGGCGGGCTCGGCGAGCCCCGGGCGCGCCACGAGCACGTAGTCGTGGCCCGGCCTGGCCGCACCTGCGAGCTCCTGCCAGATCTCGCGCAGCTGCCGTTTCACGCGATTCCGCACGACGGCACCGCCGACGGACTTGGGCACGGCCAGGCCGAGCCGCGGTTCGGTCAAGTCACCCTCGTCGGGGCGTGGAAACCAGTAGAGGACGAGGAACCGCGTCGAGGTCGAGCGGCCCTGGCGGTAGACGGCGTCGAAGTCCCTGGAGCGGGACAGTCGGTTCCGGCGCTGCACGGATGTGACGATAGCGCTAGGCGGAGAGCCGCTTGCGGCCCTTCGCGCGGCGGCGCTTCAGGATCGCCTGGCCGGCGCGCGTGGACATGCGCGCGCGGAAGCCGTGCTTGCGCTTGCGTCGCCGGACGTTGGGCTGGTAGGTGCGCTTCATCTGTTCTTTCTCGGTCGTCGCGCGCGGCCGGGCCGCGGCGGAGAGGGTGGTTCCGGAGGACGGCCGCGGAAGTATAGACGAGCCCCCTCGAACCCAGTTCTCCACAGAGGCGCTGTGGAGGAGAAAGGGCCGCAAACGCCGTGCGAAGCAGGCGCTCGTGCACAGGCTTTCCACAGCTGTGGATAACAGTGTGGAACCGGAGAAACCCCTGCAAATCGGCCAGATCTGTCCACAGGTGATGCCGTT
>DASUOK010000186.1:0-3255 GCA_036276675.1 Gaiellaceae bacterium
AGCGTCAGCGTCGCGATCTCGCCCGGCCGGGTGCAGGTGAACGGGCCGCTCGGCGAGCTCTCGCAGACCGTGCCCGTGCGCATGAAGGTGGAGCAGGGCGACGGCGCGATCACCGTCGAGCGCCCGACCGAGCGCGGCGACGACCGCGCGCTCCACGGCCTGACGCGGTCGCTGATCGCGAACATGGTCGAGGGCGTCACCAAGGGGTTCGAGAAGCACCTGGAGATCCAGGGCGTCGGCTACCGCGCCGCGCTGCGGGGCACCGACCTCGAGCTGAACGTCGGCTACTCGCACTCGGTCGTGCTGAAGCCGCGCCCGGGCATCACCTTCGACGTCCCGGCGCCGAACACCGTCATCGTCAAGGGCACGGACAAGCAGCAGGTCGGCCAGACCGCCGCCGAGGTGCGTGCGGTGCGGCCGCCCGAGCCGTACAAGGGCAAGGGCATCCGCTACCGCGACGAGGTCGTGCGCAGGAAGGTCGGGAAGCGGGCATGAGGCGTAGGCTTGACGGAGCCGTCCCAGGAGCGGAGGCGCCGGCTTTGCCGGCGCTGGAGCGGGCATGAGCACGCTCAGCACGCGTCAGGCGCGCGAGCGCCGGCACCGCCGCATCCGCGGCAAGGTCGCCGGCACCGCCGAGCGGCCGCGCCTCGCCGTCTTCCGCTCCAACAAGGGTATCTTCGCCCAGCTCGTCGACGACGAGAGCGGCCGCACGATCGCCGGCGCGAGCTGGCTGGGGCTCGCCAAGTCGTTCAAGGGCTCGAAGACCGAGCAGGCGGCCGAGGTCGGCAAGGCCGTGGCCGCCGCCGCGAAGAAGGCCGGCATCGACGAGGTCGTCTTCGACCGCGGCGGCTACCTGTATCACGGACGCGTCAAGGCGCTCGCCGAGGGCGCGCGCGAGGGAGGGCTGAAGTTTTGAGCAGTACCGTAGAACGTGAGGTGATGGCGCGCGAGGAGACACGCGAGCTGAAGGAGCGGGTGATCGAGATCAACCGCGTGGCGAAGGTCGTCAAGGGCGGCCGGCGCTTCTCGTTCACGGCGCTCGTGGTGATCGGCGACGAGGTCGACCGCGTCGGCGTCGGCTACGGCAAGGCCCGTGAGGTGCCGCTCGCGATCTCGAAGGCCGTCGACGACGCGAAGAAGAACCTCTTCACGGTGCCCAAGCACGGCAACACCGTCACGCACGAGATCATGGGCGTCTTCGGTGCCGCGCGCGTCTTCATCCGGCCCGCCTCCGAGGGAACCGGCGTGATCGCCGGTGGTGGCGTGCGCGCCGTGCTCGAGCTCGCCGGCATCCGTGACGTGCTCGCGAAGAGCCTCGGCACGACGAACCCGATCAACATGGCGAAGGCCACCGTCCAGGGGCTCAAGGCCCTGCGGCGTCCCGAGGACGTCGCGAAGATGCGCGGGAAGACGATCAGCGAGATCCTGCCGCAGTCGTCCGCCCGCATCGCCGAGGCCCGTGCGGCGGCAGCCGAGCCGGCCCCGGTCACGGCGGCCGCCGAGGAGCCGGCCGCCGAAGAGCCGGCCGCCCAAGAGCCGGCCGCCGAGGCACCCGTGACGGCCGAGGCCGCGACCGACGGCCGGGAGACCACCCCGTGAGCACGGTTCGCCTGACGCAGATCCGCAGCCAGATCGGCCAGAGCCAGAGCCACCGCGGCACGCTACGCGCGCTCGGACTCGGCCGGATCGGCAAGACGAACGAGCTGAAGGAGACGCCGGAGCTCGCCGGTATGCTGAGGAAGGTCGCGCACCTCGTCCGGGTGGACCGCGCATAGCCATGGCCGACGACCTCAACCTCTCCAGCCTCAAGCCGGCGCAGCCGCGGACCGAGCGCAAGCGCGTCGGTCGCGGCCAGGGCTCCGGCAAGGGGCGCTACTCCGGACGAGGCATCAAGGGCCAGAAGTCGCGCTCGGGCTCGCACTCGCTGCCCGCCGGCTTCGAGGGCGGCCAGATGCCGCTCGACATGCGGCTCGGCAAGCTGCGCGGCAACACGTCCGCCGACGCGATGCCGATCGGCCCCTTCCGGACGTACTCGCAGCCCGTCAACCTGCGCGACCTCGACCGCGTGTTCGCCGACGGCGACACCGTCAACATCGAGTCGCTCGTGGAGAAGGGCCTGCTCAAGAACACGAAGGCCGACGTGAAGATCCTGGGCACCGGTGAGCTCTCCAAGAAGCTGGCCGTCACGGCCCACGCCTTTTCGGCCAGTGCCCGCGAGAAGATCACGGCCGCCGGTGGCAGCGCCACCGCGCTCAAGGAGCCGAAGGACCCGCGTAAGAAGAAGGGCAGGACGAAGCCCGTCGCAGCCGAGGAGCCGGAGGTCGAGGAGACCACGCCCGAGGCCGACGCTCCGGCCGAGGAGAGCTAGGACGTGTTCTCCTGGCTGGCGAACGCCTGGCGCGTGCCGGAGCTCCGGCGCCGCGTCCTCTTCACCGCGATGATCCTGGCGATCTACCGGCTGGGCTCGTGGCTGCCGGCGCCGGGCGTCAACTCGGAGACGATCGACAACTACTTCGAGGGCCGCGGCGGCACGATCCTCGGCCTGCTCAACCTCTTCTCGGGCGGTGCGCTCTCGCAGTTCTCCGTCTTCGCGCTCGGGATCATGCCGTACGTCACCGCCTCGATCATCCTGCAGCTGATGACCGTGGTGATCCCGCGGCTCGCCGAGCTCCAGAAGGAGGGCGAGTCGGGGTACGCCAAGATCAACCAGTACACGCGCTACCTGACGATCGTCCTCTCGGCCCTGCAGGCGATCGGCTACGCGTTCCTCTTCCGCCGCCAGGGCGTCCTCGACGCGAACATGGGTCGCCTGACCCTGATCGTGATCACGCTCACGGTCGGCAGTGCCCTGCTGATGTGGATGGGCGAGCTGATCACCAAGCGAGGCGTCGGCAATGGCATCTCGCTCCTGATCTTCGCCTCGATCCTCACGGGCGCCCCGCTCGGCATCGCCGCCTGGTGGAACGGCGGCCCGATGGAGAAGCTCTTCTTCCCGCTGATCGCGCTCGCGATCGTCGCCGCGATCGTGTTCATCCAGGAGGGCCAGAGACGCATCCCGATCCAGTACGCGAAGCGCATGGTCGGCCGCCGCATGACCGCAGGCGGCTCCACGTACATGCCCCTGCGCGTGAACATGGCGGGCGTGATCCCGGTCATCTTCGCGGCCGCCGTGATGGCCTTCCCGCCCACGATCGGGCAGTACTTCCCGCAGACGCAGGACTTCGTCAACGAGCACTTCCTGCCGACGGGCGTCCC
>DASUOK010000187.1:0-3043 GCA_036276675.1 Gaiellaceae bacterium
GCGTGGGAGACGAAGGGGTAGAGGCCCTCGTCGGGGACGGTGACGTCGAAGACGGCGCCGCCGCCGGCGGGCACGACCGCCGTCTGGACGTTGCGCTGGAACTGCGTCATGTCGCTGTTGATCCAGGCGCGGTCGAGCATCGCGCCGACGACGTGGAAGTTGACGTTGTTCGTGGGGCCCGCCGCGACGACCCAGAAGCGCGTCGTGTCGCCCGGATCTGCGGTGAGCGGATGCGTCACGTACTGGTTCGCGTAGCCGTTGAAGGTGACCCAGTCGGCCATGCGTGCCCGCGCCTTGCCCATGTCGAGCGAGGCAGGCTCGGCGATCCCGTCGCCGTTCAGGTACCACTCGCTGCCGACGAGCACGTACTCGTTGTCGACCGGCGGCAGGCCCTCCTTCGGCTGCACGACGATGGCGCCGTACATGCCGTTGGCGATGTGGGCGAGCACCGGCTTCGTGCCGCAGTGGTACATGTAGACGCCTGGATCGGAGGCGACGAAGCTGAACTCGATCGACTCACCGGGCGCGACGTCGCGGAAGGCGACGTTGGGGGCGATGCGGGCGGCGTGGAAGTCGATCGAGTGCGGGATCGCACCGCCGTTCGTGAGCGTCATCTCGACCGTCTGGCCCTCGCGGACGTGAATGATCGGGCCGGGGGCGCCGTGGCCGTCGAAGGCCCAGGTGTTGTACTTCACGCCCGGCGCGACCTCGACGGTCATGTCCTTCAGCGTCATCTGCACCTGGACGACGTCGCCCGTGGGTGCGGGCGGGAGGGTGGCGTCGTAGGGCTTGTGTGCCTCGGCGAGCTCGGCGGCGTTCTCCGGGACGACGCCGGCGAAGCTCGCGAGCGGCAGCGCCGTGTTGTGGTCGGCGGCGGCGTGCTGGTCGGCCGCCTCGTCGCCCGCGCCCTCGACGGCCGCCGCCGGCGTGGCGGCACTCGCGTCGCTGCCGTCGCGGGCGTCGGCCCACATGAGCACGGCGAAGATGCCGACGACGCCGGCGGTCAGGCCGAGCAGCAGCGCCGCGACCTTGTAGAACGCGCCCGACTCGGTTTCGACGGGTGGGCGGTGCGAGGACGGGTACGTGGCCATGCTGAGGTCTCCTTCGTCGAGTTTTCACGAGGAGTCTCGGAGAAACGAGGGCCGCCGACGTCCGCGTCGACTACGCTCCGCGTTGCGGGTTTTCACGGATCTGTCGGGCCGTACGGAGGCGCGTGCCCGCGCTACCAGCTCTTGTGGCGCTGGCGCACGTCCGGGCGGCGGATGCGCACACGCGCGTCGACCGCGACGGCGCGGTCGGGGAAGGCGAGCACGGGGTTCAGGTCGAGCTCGGCCACCGCCGGCACCTCGTCGCCGAGGGCGCCGAGGCGGTGGACGAGATCGACGAGCGCGGCCACGTCGGCGGCCGGCGCGCCGCGGAAGCCGGCGACGAGCCGGCCGCCCTTGCCGGATTCGACGAGCTCGACGGCGTCCGCATCGGTCAGCGGGGCGATGCGCAGGGTGGCGTCGCCGATCAGCTCGGCGAAGACGCCGCCGGGGCCGAAGGCGACGAGCGGCCCGAACACGGGATCCTGCACGAGCCCGGCGAGGAGCTCGGTGCCGCCGCGGAGCATCGGCTGCACGATCACGGGGCCGCCGATCCGCTCCGCCGCCGAGCGCACCGCGGCCTCGTCGGCGAGGTCGAGGGCGACGCCGCCCGTCTCGGTCTTGTGCGCGCCGGCCGCGGCGGTCTTGACGACGGCGGGGAAGCCCAGCTCGGCCGCCGCCGCGGCGGCCTCGGCGGGCGTGGCGGCGAGCAGCTCGCCCACGAGCGGCAGCCCGTAGGCGCCCAGCAGCGCCCGCGTCTCCTCGGGTGTGAGCCAGACATCAGGCCCGCGCCCGAGTGCCGCCTCGACCACCGTCTCGGCGGCCCTCGTGTCGATGCCGTCCAGCGCCGGGACGGCGCCATGTGGGCGGCGCAGCCACTCGGCGCGCTCCGCGAGCCGGCCCAGCGCGCGGGCGGCCGACTCGGGGTAGGCGAACGCGGCGACGGTCCCCTCCGCACGGCGCAGCGGCTCGGGGATCCCGGCCGCCGACATGACGACGGCGAGCACGGGCTTGCCGGCCGTCGCGTCGCGCGTGGCGCGCTCGAGCGCCTCCGCGACCTCGTCCGCCGTGGCGGTCACCGTCGGCACGAAGAGAGCGACGACGGCGTCGACGAGGGGGTCCGCGAGGAGCAGCGGCAGCGCCTCGGCGTACGTCGCTGCGGTCGCCCCGCCCAGCATGTCGACCGGGTTCGCCGCGCTCGCCTCGGGCGAGAGGAGCCCGGCCAGGCCCGCGCGCGTCTCCTCCGTCAGCTCCGGCAGCTCGAGCCCGGCCGCCTCGCACGCGTCGGCGCAGAGGATCCCGAGCCCGCCGGCGTTCGTGAGCACGGCGACGCGGCGTCCCTTCGGCTCGGGCTGGCTCGAGAGCAGCGTTACCACGTCGATCAGCTCCTCGAGCGACGCGGCGCGGATCACGCCGGCCTGGTGGAAGAGGGCGTCAACCGCCGACTCGGAGCCTGCCAGGGCGGCCGTGTGGGAGCTCGCGGCGCGCTGCCCGGTCGCCGTCGTGCCGCTCTTCAGGGCGAGAATCGGCTTCCGCCGCGCCACGCGCCGCGCCAGGCGCCCGAATCGCCTCGGGTTCCCGAACGACTCGACGTAGAGCAGGACCACCGTCGTCGCCTCGTCGTCCTCCCACCACTCGAGCAGGTCGTTCGAGGAGACGTCGGCCTTGTTCCCGATCGAGACGAAGGCGGAGAGGCCGAGGCCGCGGGACTCCGCAGCCTCGAGCAGCGCCAGCCCGAGTGCGCCGCTCTGCGAGGAGAAGCCGATGTTCCCGCTCGGGGCGGAACGGGCCGCGAACGTGGCGTTCAGGCTCTTCGCCGCGGTGGCGATGCCGAGGCAGTTCGGCCCGATCAGCCGCGCCCCGTGAGCCCGGACGAGCGCGAGCAGCGCCTCCTGGCGCTCGGCGCCCTCGGCGCCGACCTCGGCGAAGCCCGCCGAGATGACGACGAGTGCGTTGAC
>DASUOK010000188.1:0-5643 GCA_036276675.1 Gaiellaceae bacterium
CTCCTCGCCGAAGCCGACGAGCGGGTGCATGATCTCGACGAGCGGCGCCGACCCGCCGCGCTCGCGCACCGCGAGCGCGGCCCGGACGATCGCGCGCACCTGCATCTCGTAGATCTCGGGGAAGAAGAGGCCGAGCCGGCACGCCCGCCAGCCGAGCATCGGATTCGCCTCCTGCAGGGCACGGATCCGCTCGCGCATCCGCTCGTCCTGCTCCTCCTCGAGCGGCGGCAGGAACTCGTGCAGCGGCCAGTCCAGCAGGCGGATCGTCACGGGCAGCCCCGCCATCGCCTCGAAGATCCCCTCGAAGTCGGCCTGCTGGATCGGCAGCAGGCGCTCGAGCGCGGAGCGGCGGCCGTCCTCGTCGGCGGCGAGGATCATCTCGCGCATCAGCTGCAGCCGCTCGGCGTCGGCGAACATGTGCTCGGTGCGGCAGAGGCCGATGCCCTCGGAGCCGAACTCGCGCGCCTTCGCCGCGTCCTCCGGAGTATCGGCGTTGGTGCGCACCTTCAGCCGGCGCAGCGAGTCCGCCCATTCGAGGATCGCGGAGAAGTCGTCGTTGATCTGCGGCGGCACGAGCGGCACCGAACCGACGATCACCTCGCCCGTGCCGCCGTTGATCGTGATCGTCTCGCCCTCGTGCAGCTCGTGGCCCGGCAGGCGCGCGACGCGCGCCTCGGCGTCGACGTGCAGCGCCTCGCAGCCGGTCACGCACGGCGTCCCCATCCCGCGCGCGACGACGGCAGCGTGCGAGGTGAGGCCGCCGTGCGCGGTGAGGATCCCCTTCGCCTGCACCATCCCGTGGAAGTCGTCGGGCGTCGTCTCCCAGCGGACGAGGATGACGCTCTCGCCCGCCTTGCCGCGCTCCTCCGCGGTATCGGCGTCGAAGACGATCGCTCCCGACGCGGCGCCCGGCGAGGCGTTCAGGCCCTTGGCGACCACGGTGACGTCGGCCGCGGGGTCGATCATCGGGTGCAGGAGCTGGTCGAGCTGCGCCGGGTCGATGCGCGCCACCGCCTCCTCCTGGGAGATCAGCCCCTCCTCGACCATCTCGACCGCCGCCTTCAGCGCGGCCGCGGCGGTGCGCTTGGCGGTGCGCGTCTGCAGCAGGAAGAGCTTCCCCTCCTCGACCGTGAACTCGATGTCCTGCATGTCGCGGTAGTGCTCCTCGAGCCGGGCGAGCGTCTCGCGCAGCTCCTCGTAGGCCTCCGGCATCAGCTCGCCCATCCGCTCGATCGGCTCGGGCGTGCGGATGCCGGCGACGACGTCCTCCCCCTGCGCGTTCTGGAGGAACTCGCCGTACACGCCGCTCTCGCCCGTCGACGGGTCGCGCGTGAAGCAGACGCCGGTGCCGGAAGTGTCGCCCCGGTTGCCGAAGACCATCTGCACGACGTTGACGGCGGTGCCGAGGTCCTCGGGAATCTCGTAGGTGCGCCGGTAGACCTGCGCGCGCGGCGCGTTCCAGGAGTCGAACACGGCGCGAACGGCCCGCTCCAGCTGGTCGCGGGCGTCCTGCGGGAAGCCCGTGCCCGTCTCGTCGGCGTAGATCCGCTTGTACGTCTCGATCAGCTCGGCCAGGTCCTCGGCGGCCAGGTCGACGTCCTGCTTCGCGCCGCGGCGCGTCTTCACGTCGGCGAGCGCCTGCTCGAACCGGTAGCCGTCGATCCCGTCGACGACCTCGCCGTACATCTGGATCAGCCGCCGGTAGGAGTCGTAGGCGAAGCGCGGGTTGCCGGTCGTCGCCGCCTGCCCCTGGACGGAGGCGTCGTTCAGGCCGAGGTTGAGGATCGTGTCCATCATCCCGGGCATCGAGACGGCCGCGCCGGAGCGCACCGAGACGAGCAGGGGGTCGTGCGCGTCGCCGAAGCGCTTGCCCGCCTTCTCCTCCAGGCGAGCGACGTGCTCGTCGATCTCGGCGTCGAGGCCGTCCGGCACCGTGTTGCCCGCGGCCATGTAGGCACGGCAGGCATCGGTCGTGATCGTGAAGCCGGCGGGCACGGGAACGCCGAGCGCGGTCATCTCCGCCAGGCCGACTCCCTTGCCGCCCAGCAGCTCCCGACCGCCGCCCGAGTCCTCGTCGAACGCGTAGACGTAGCGCACCGGCACGATCTTTCCACACGGGCCGCTGCGATACTCGGGCACGTGACCGGGCACATCGTCGCGATCGGCGGCGGCAGGCGCTTCGAGCCGGACGCGCGGTTCGAGGATCTGCTCCTCCAGCTCGCGAGGCGGCCGCGGCCGCGCATCTGCTTCGTGCCGACGGCGAGCGCTCAGCGGCCGGAGCGCGTCGACGAGTTCTACCGCGCGTTCGGCGGTCGCGACTGCGAGCCCACTCACCTCGAGCTCTTCGGCATCCCCGACGCGCCGGCGGCTCACCTCGCCGCCCAGGACGTCGTCTACGTGGGCGGCGGCAACACGGCGAACCTGCTCGCGCTCTGGCGCGTCCACGGCATCGACGAGGCGCTCCGCGAGGCGTGGTCGCGCGGTGCCGTCCTCGCCGGCTGGAGCGCGGGCGCGAACTGCTGGTTCGAGGACTGCGTCACCGACTCCTTCGGCGCGCGCCTGCGGCCGCTCGGCGACGGGCTCGGCCTCCTCCGCGGCAGCTTCTGCCCGCACTACGACGGCCAGCCGCAGCGGCGGGTGGTCTATACGCGCCTCATCGAGGACGGCTTCCCGGCGGGCTACGCGGCCGACGACGACGCGGCGCTCGTGTTCGCCGGGACGGAGCTGCGGGAGGTGGTCGCGCAGCGGGAGGGCGCGCACGGCTACCGGGTGAGCGCCGCCGGCGAGGAACGGCTCCCCGCGAGGGTCTTGTGAAGCGCGTCGCGATCGTCGCCAGCGCCAGCGGGAACGGCAAGACGACGCTCGGGCGCGAGCTGGCGGCGCGCCTCCGCGTCCCGTTCGTGGAGGTGGACGCGCTCAACCACGGGCCGAACTGGACGGAGGCCACCGCCGCCGAGCTGCGCAGACGTGTGGAGCCGCTGCTGGCCGGAGACGGGTGGGTCGTGGACGGCTACTACCGCGGCAAGCTCGGCGACCTGATCCCGGAGAGCGCCGACCTCATCGTCTGGCTCGACCTCCCCGTGCGGGTCTGGCTGCCGCGGTTGCTGCGGCGGACGGCGCGACGTGTGATCCGGCGCGAGGAGCTCTGGAACGGCAACCGCGAGACGCTCCGCAACGTGCTCTTCAGCCGCGAGTCCCTGCTCGTCTACTCCCTGCGGTCGCATTTCCGGCGGCGCCGGTTCTATCCCTCGGAGCTGGCGCCGTTCCGGGTCGTCCGCCTGCGCACGCCGAGGGAGGTGGAGCGGTGGCTCGCGACGTTCGGCTGAGCAGCGCCGATCGCGTGCTCTTCCCCGAGAGCGGCGTCACGAAGGGCGACCTCTTCGAGTACTACGACGCCGTCGCGCCGGTGCTGGTGCCGCATCTCCGCGACCGGCCGTTCACGATGAAGCGCTGGCGCGAGGGCATCACCGGCGGCTCCTTCTTCCAGAAGCAGGCGCCGAAGGGGATCCCCGGCTGGATCCCGACGCGGCGGTTCACCACACATCCCCGCGAGGGTGGCTCGCGGGAGGTCGACTTCCCGCTCGTCAACTCGCGCGAGGCGCTCCTCTGGATGGTGCAGATGCACTGCATCGACATGAACGCCTGGTACTCGCGCGTCGACAAGCCGGAGCGCCCGGACTTCGTGCTCTTCGACCTCGACCCGCCCGACGGCGACTTCCCCCTGGCCGTGCGCGCGGCGCTGCTCGTGCGGGAGGCGCTGGAGGAGCTCGAGTTGCGCTCGTACGTGAAGACGAGCGGGTCGGAGGGGATCCACGTGCTCGTGCCGATCACGCGGCGGTACGGCTTCGCCCAGGCACACGCGTTCGCGGAGGCGGTGTCGAAGCGCCTGGCGGAGCAGAACCCCGGCGTCGTCACGACGGAGTGGCTGAAGGCGAAGCGTGACGGCGTCCTCGTCGACTACCACCAGAACGGGCAGGGCAAGACGATCGCCTCGGCGTACTCGGTGCGGCCGAAGCCGGGAGCGCCCGTGTCGACGCCGCTGCGCTGGGAGGAGCTGACGCCGGAGCTCGACCCCTCCCGCTTCACGATGGCGGCAGTGCTGGGGCGGGTGGAGGAGCACGGTGACCTCTTCGAGCCCGTCCTCCGCGGGGGGCAGTCGCTCGGCGCGGCGCTCCGTGCCGTCGCCAAGTAACAGTCTGTTACTTGGCTCGGCGGCGCGAGCGCCACTCCGCCGCCCACGCGGCGCCGCGGAGACCGAGCCAGATCGGCGTCAGCAGGACGTAGAAGACGAAGTCGGCGAGGGCGAGGATCGAGAGCCAGAGCGCCCACCGCCACCGCGGCACCGGCGGCTTCCGCGGCGGCATGGAGCCGCTCACGTGACCGCCGTCTCCTGCCGCCGCCGGTCGAGCAGGCGGATCACGCGGTGGGCCGTCTCCTCGATCGAGAGGCCGGTGACGTCGATCACCGGGCAGGCGAGGCGCCGGTGCAGCGCCTCGGCCTGCTCGAGCTCGTCGTAGATCTCGAGGAGCTCCGCGTACTGGCGGGTCGGGCCGCCGAGCGAGCGGACGCGGACGCTGCGGATCTCGGCGAGCCGCTCCGCGTCGATCGTCAGGCCGGCGATCTTGCGCGGATCGATGCGGAACAGCTCGGCCGGCGGCTCGATCCCCTTCACCACCGGCACGTTCGCCGCCTTGTGGCCGAGGTACCCGAGGTAGATCGAGAGCGGCGTCTTCGACGTCCGCGACACGCCGACGAGCACGATGTCCGCCTCGCGCAGCCCGCCGCCGACGCCGTCGTCGAACTTGACGGCGAACTCGATCGCCTCCATGCGCTTGAAGTAGGACGAGTTCAGCGGCGGCCGCGCGCCGGGCGTCATCTTGGCGCTCATCCCCGACACGCGGGCGATCGAGTCGATCGGATGGCCGAGCAGGTCGCAGTAGTGGAGCCGCGCGCTGCGGCAGAGCGTCCGCATGCACTCGCGCATCTCCCGGTCGACGAGCGTGTAGACCATCACGGCCGGACGACCCTTCGCCCGGTTCACCGTCAGCTGGAGATCGTCGATCGTCTCGACGCGGGGATGGCGGACCTCCTCGAAGGGCTGGTCGGGGAACTGCGCCTCGAGCGCGATCACCAGGCGCGCGGCGGTCTCCCCCGTCGAGTCGGAGACGATGTGCAGCTCGACGGGCTCCTTGGCCGGCGTCATCGCGCTGAGGCTACCGCCGCGAACGCGAGCGCCGGTAGCCTCTGCCGACCGATGGACGACGCCGTCACCATGGACAAGATCGTCGCACTGTGCCGCCGGCGCGGCTTCGTCTTCCCCTCCTCGGAGATCTACGGCGGGCTCGGCTCGTCGTACGACTACGGCCACTACGGCGTGCTGCTGAAGGAGAACGTCAAGAACGCCTGGCTCGGGGCCATGGTCCAGGAACGCGACGACATCGTCGCCCTCGACTCGTCGATCATCCTGCACCCGCGCGTCTGGGAGGCATCGGGGCACGTCGGCGGCTTCACCGACCCGCTCGTCGACTGCCGCACGTGCAAGCAGCGCTTCCGCGCCGACCATCTGCACGATCTCGAGCACGAGGAGGTGCGGTGCGGCAAGCGGCCGAGCAAGCGCCCGGGCGAGACGCCGGACTGCGACCT
>DASUOK010000189.1:0-2652 GCA_036276675.1 Gaiellaceae bacterium
CGGAACGGCGCCTGGCGCTGGGCGACGCGGACGCGGCGCACCTCCCCGCGCGGCTTTCTCGGCGTGAGCGTGCGCGCTCCGCGGGGGACGCTCGTCCGGCTGTGGTCGCCGCGCGACCGCGCGTTCAGCGCGCCGATCGCCCTGCGTTGACGCGTCGCTGACGTCGGCTAACTGACGAGCGCGTAGAGCACGATCGCGACGACGATCCCGACGACGATCCACGCGAGCCGCATCGCGCGGAAGGCGCGGTGCTCACCGGGTCCGGGGCCTGGCTCCGGCGTGAAGGGGTCGAGCGGCGGCGCGGGCTGCCGCGGCAGCTCGTCGTCGCCCTCCAGCACCTGCGGCTCGTGCTGCACCTCGTGCTCACGCTCGCTCATGCCGCCCACGTACCCGCGCGGCTACGTTCCGAAGCGTGCATGCGCCTCCCGAGCTGCGCGGCGGCTTCCCGTCGCGGCTGACCGGCCTCGTCGCCGGACTGTTCCTCTGCGCCGTCGGCATCGTCTGCTTCCTGGAGTCCGAGCTCGGCCTGCCCCCGTGGGACGTCCTGCACCAGGGGCTCGCGGAGCAGACGGGTCTCTCCTTCGGGGCGGCGAACCTCGTCGTCTCCGTCGTCGTGCTCGCGGCCGCGTGGCTGCTCCGGGCGCGGATCGGCCTCGGCACGCTCCTGAACGCGCTCCTGATCGGCACCTTCGTGATCGGCCTCACCCGGCTCGAGGCGGTCGACGACCTCTCCGGCGGCGGGCTCGGGGTGCGCATCGCGCTGCTCGCGCTGGCACTGGCGTGCTTCGGGGTCGGCTCGGCCTTCTACATCGGCGCGGCGCTCGGCGCCGGCCCGCGCGACTCGCTGATGCTCGTCCTCTCGCGGCGGGCCGGGGTCAGGATCGGCGTCGCCCGGGCGGCCGTCGAGCTGGGCGCGCTCGTCACCGGCTTCGCGCTCGGCGGGACCGCCGGCGTCGGCACGCTCGTCTTCGCGCTCGGGATCGGGCCCGCCGTCGAGCTCTCGTTCTGGCTGCTGGAGCGAACGCCCCTCGCCGCTCCCGCAGTAGCATCGCCCGCATGAGCGTGAAGGGGTTGATCGCGGCCGGCGGCGAGGCGACGCGGCTCGGCGAGCTGACGCGCGTCGTCAACAAGCACCTGCTGCCGGTGGGCGGCTGGCCGATGATCTACTACCCGCTCCAGCTGCTCCAGCTCGCCGGCGTCCACGAGGTGATGGTCGTGACCGGTCAGGGCCACGCCGGGCAGCTGATCGACCTGCTCGGCGACGGCCGGCTGGCGCGGCGCGGCGGCGAGGAGCCGCTGTTCGATCTGCAGCTGACCTACAAGGTGCAGGTCGAGGCGGGCGGGATCGCGCAGGTCGTGGGCATGGCGGAGAGCTTCGTGGGCGACGACAAGCTCGTCGTCTGTCTCGGCGACAACATCTTCGAGTACGCGGAGGTAGCGGCGATCCGCTCCTTCGTCGACGGTGCCGACGGTGCCGCGGTCTTCGTCAAGGACGTGCCCGACCCGGAGCGGTTCGGCGTCGTCGTCTACGGCGAGGACGGGCGCGTCACCGACGTGGTCGAGAAGGCCGGCGTCGTCGACCTGCGCTACGACGCGCCGCCGTCGAGCGACGCCGTGGTCGGCCTCTACTGCTACTCACCGGACGTGTTCGACCTGATCCGCGATTTGCGCCCGTCCTCGCGCGGCGAGCTCGAGATCACCGACGTGAACCGCAGCTACGCGGAGGCGGGCACGCTCGCTTGCCACCGCGTCACCGGCTGGTGGGAGGACGCCGGCACGCAGGAGTCGCTGCCCGAGATCGGCGCGCTGATCGGCCGCACCGGTGTGAACAAGGTCGCGTGATCGACGGTCTCCTCCGCATTCCGCTGCAGCGTTTCGAGGACGAGCGCGGCTGGTTCGTGGAGCTGCGCCGCGAGAGCGCCCTGCCGAAGCCGACGCGGCAGACGAACCTCTCCTTCTCGCGGCAGGGGGTGATCCGCGGCCTCCACTACCACGAGCGTGGCCAGGACGACCTCTTCGCCTGCCTGGAGGGGACGGCACGAGTCGTCGTGCTCGACCGGACGACGGGCGAGGCCTACACGGAGGACATCGGCGACCAGAACCCCGTGGCGCTCTACATCCCGGGGTACCACGCGCACGGCTTTGAGGCGCTCACCGACCTTCTCTTCTGCTACCACGTGACGGAGGAGTACGACCCGGCCGCGCCCGACGAGCACGGCCTCCCCTGGGACGACCCCCGCGTCAGGCACCTCTGGAGCACGGGCTCGCCGATCCTCTCGCCGCGCGACCTGTCGGCCGGTTGATCGAGGGACGCCTGCTGATCACGGGCGCGGGCGGCCAGCTCGGCCACGCGCTCGCGGAGGAGTTCGCCGCGGAGCAGGCCGTCGCGCTGACCCGCGCGGACTGGGACGTGTCGCTGCCGGCGCCGGCGGGCCTCGACCCCGACCTCGTCCTGCACGCCGCGGCCTGGACGGACGTCGACGGAGCGGAGGACGACCCGCAGGGCGCCGCCGCGGTGAACGTGGGCGGGACGGCCAACGTCGCCGCGCTCGGCGCCCCCCTCGTCGCGTACTCCTCCGACTACGTCTTCGACGGGCGCAAGCGGGAGCCGTACGTGGAGTCGGACGGGCCGCACCCCGCCTCGGCGTACGG
>DASUOK010000190.1:0-13431 GCA_036276675.1 Gaiellaceae bacterium
AAGCGCTCCTCCGCCGCCGCGGCGGCCGGGTCGACGCGCGCCAGCTGTTCGCGCAGCCAGAGCAGTGCCAGATCCTTCGCCTTCGCCTCGAGCATCACGTCGAGCGGCCCCGGCGCGAGCCGCAGCAGCTCGGCGAGATCCCAGGGCGTCACGAAGTCGGCGTGCTGGTCGACGAGCGGGGGCACGAGCTTCGCGGCCGTGCCGCGGCCGACGGTCCGCAGCTCGGTGCGCGGGCTCGACAGGTGCACCTCGGGCCGCACGCCGCCCCACGTCGCCGCGGCGGCCGCGAGCGCCTCGGCGGCGCTCAGCTCGCCGGGGTTGCAGCGGTGGTGATGGTGGTCGTAGACGACGCGGACGCCCGTGCGGCGATGCAGCTCGAGCACGTCGGCGACGTCGAACGAGGTCTCGTCGTGCTCGACCGCGACGCGCGCACGCGCCCGCTCCGACAGCGTCACGTACCCGCGCGCCCAGCGGTCGAGCGCAGCGGCGCGGTCGCCGTAGACGCCGCCGACGTGGAGCACGACGGTCGCCTCCGGCCCCTGGCCGAGCCGGTCGAGGAGCAGCGCATCCTGCTCCAGGTCGAGCGCGGCCTTGCGGGCGACGTCGGGATCCTCGGCGTTGAGGACGGTGTACTGGCCGGGGTGGGTCGAGAGCCGGATGCCGAGGCGCGAGGCCTTGGCGCCCAGCGCTGCGACCTCCTCGGCGCACACCTCGAGCTGGCGGCGGTAGTGGAGCTGCGGCAGGTCGGGATGGGTGCCGTACGGGATGACCGAGCCGGCGAGGCGGTAGACGCGCACGTCGATCCGCTCGAGGTAGTCGAAGACGGCGTCGAGCAGCTCCAGCGAGCGCGCGAGATGCGGCCCGGACTGCCAGCGGCGCGTGTCGGACACGCGGAGGCCGCCGCCACCGAGGACCTTGACGGCGAAGCCGAGCCGGTACGGCTGGCTCGAGCTCACGCGTCGGTCACGGGCGCAGCACGGCGCGGCGGGGGCCGGCGAGGAAGCCGGCCTCGACCAGCAGCGGCATCACCTCCGTCTCGACCACGGGACGCCCGTCGAAGCGCTCCACCGCGAGCCGCGCCTTGCCGCCGCGCGCCTTCACCTGCGCGACGAGCGCCGCGATCGCCGGGCGGAGCCACTCCTCGTCGGGCTCGCGGAGCGGCACGAGCGTGCGGCCGCCGCGCTCGACGTAGAGGGCCGCCTCGCCGCCGAGGAGGACGACGTGTGCACCGGCGACCCGCGCCGCGCGCGCACCGGCCCGCCTCGGCCACGGCAGCGCGGCGCCGTAGGGCTGGGCCGGATCGGCCGCCGCGAGCACGAGCGCCTCGGCCTCGTCCCCGTCCCGGCCGCGCAGCTCGCGGAGCCGCTCGACCGCGCCGGCGAGCGCGAACTGGGCGCCGCCGAGGCCTTCGACGAAGTAGCCGCGGCGGCAGACGCCGATCGTCTCGAGCCCCTTCAGCTCCCCGTAGACGGCGGAGTAGCCGCCGGGGATGCCCTCGCCGCGGACGCCGTCGCGCGTGACGATGCCCTGCCGCTCCAGCAACAGCTCGGCCAGGGCACGCCGATCGGGCGCGGCGTCGGAGGCGAAGAGCCGCTCCGTGGGCGACCAGCGGCCCTGCGTCGAGGTGATCGCGGCCGCGCGCGTGCGCGAGAAGCGGCGAGGGCGGCCTTGTAACAGTCTGTTGCTTGGCGCCGCGTACCGGCGGCCGGCCCGCAGCGGCGTCCAGGCGTCGTTCGTCACCTCACCCGCCCAGACGAGCTCCCACAGCGCCGGCAGGGCGGCCTCCGGCTCGAGCCCGGACGCCTCGACGAGCGGGTACCAGAACTCGGCGCTGCGGCCGAGCGCGGCGCGGAGCGCGTCCGCTGCCTCGCCCTCGGGAGGGGGTGCGCCTGCGGGGGCGCCGAGCACGGGTGCGTCGTCGCGGAAGTAGAGCGCGACCCGGTCGAGGCCCGCTCCGATCCAGACGACCTCGCCGGAGGCGCAGAGCGCGTCGAGCCACGCCGGCTGGTAGCCGGGAACGCGGCGCGGCAGCACCTCGGACTCCCAGAGCGAGACCGGCAGCGCGAGCCCCTGCAGCGGCACGAGCGCCTCGCGCAGCGTCGCGCGGCGGTCGATCCCGTGCCAGGCCGGCAGGAAGCGCCCGTAGGCGGCGCGCTCCGCCGGCTCGACCTCGCGGCGCAGCGCCGCCAGCGACGCTCGGCGCAGCCGCCGCAGCACCTCGGGGTCGCACCACTCTCGCTCGGTGCCGCCCGGGCGGAGCTCGCCGCGCACGAGCAGGTCCTCCTGCTCGAGCGCGTGCAGGTACTCGGCCACCGGGAGCCCGAAGTGCTCGTCCGCCTCGCGCGTCGTGAACGGGCCGCGCCCCTTGGCGAAGCGGAGCACGAGCTGCCGCAGGGAGTCGGGCCCGCCGGCGAGGAACGCCTCCGGCAGCCCGCCCGGCGGCATCACGCCGAGCGCGTCCCGATAGCGGCCCGCGTCCTCGGCCGCGGCCAGGCGCTGCTCGCCGGCGACGCGGATCTCGAGCGCGCGCCGCTCGGCGACCAGCACCGCGGCGAAGGCCTCGTCGTACTCGCCCGGGCGCAGGTCGCCGCGGCGGCGCAGGACGTCGTGCAGCTCGTCCGGGTCGCGCGGGCTGCCGCGCAGCTGTGCCTCGACCTCTGCCAGGGCATCCGCGTCGATCAGCTCGCGCAGCTCCTCCTGGCCGAGCAGCTCGCGCAGCAGGTCGCGGTCGAGCGAGAGCGCCTGCGCGCGCCGCTCGGCGGGCGGCGTGTCGTCCTCGTACATGTACGTGGCGACGTAGTCGAAGAGGAGCGAGGACGCGAAGGGCGAGGCGGAGACCGTCTCGACGTCGACGAGGTCGAGCTCGCGCGTCTGCAGCCGGTGCAGCACGCCCTTCAGCGCCGGCAGGTCGAAGACGTCCTGCAGGCACTCGCGATAGGTCTCGAGCACGATCGGGAACGAGCCGTACTTCCGCGCCACCTGGAGCAGGCTCTGCGCCTTCAGCCGCTGCTGCCAGAGCGGCGTCCGCTGGCCCGGGCGGCGGCGCGGGATCAGCAACGCGCGTGAGGCGTTCTCGCGGAAGCGCGCGCCGAAGAGCGCGGTCTGCCCCACCTCCTGCACGACGAGCTCCTCGATCTCGTCCGGCGCGACCAGCAGGTCGGCGACCGGCGGCGGCGCGTCGGCATCGGGGAGGTGGAGGGCGATCCCGTCGTCCGACCAGATCGACTGCACCTCGAGCCCCAGGGCGTCGCGCAGCCGCGCCGCGAGCGCCATTCCCCACGGCGCGTGCACGCGGCCACCGAACGGCGTCAGGATCACGACCCGCCAGTCGCCGATCTCGTCGCGGAAGCGCTCGACGACGACCGTGCGGTCGGACGGAACGACCTGCGTCGCCGCCTGCTGCTCCTCGAGGTACGTGAGCAGGTTGCGTGCCGCGCGCTCGTCCAGGTGGTACTCGCCGCGCAGCCGCGCGAGCGCGGCCTTCTCGCTCAGGGCGGACAGCTCCCGCGCCGCGCGGCCGATCTTCTCGCCCAGCTCGTAGGGGCGGCCGACGCCCTCGCCCTTCCAGAACGGCACCGCGCCGGGAACGCCCGGGGCGGGCGAGACGAGCACGCGGTCGCGGGTGATCTCCTCGATCCGCCACGTCGACGCGCCGAGAAGGAACGTCTGGCCCTGCCGCGCCTCGTAGACCATCTCCTCGTCCAGCTCGCCGACGCGGCCGCCGCCGTCCACGAGGTGGACGCCGAAGAGGCCGCGGTCGGGGATCGTGCCGGCGTTCGTGACGGCGAGCCGGCGCGCGCCGCTGCGGCCGCGGATGACGCCGGCGGTGCGGTCCCAGACGATGCGCGGGCGCAGCTCGGCGAATTCGTCCGAGGGATAGCGGCCGGCGAGCATGTCGAGCACGTTCTCGAGCTGCTGGCGCGAGAGGTCGGCGAAGGGGTACGCACCCCGCACGAGCCGGTGGAGCGCGTCCACCTCGATCTCCGCGTCGGCGACGATCGCGACGATCTGCTGCGCGAGCACGTCCAGCGGGTTGCGCGGCATCACCGTCTCCTCGATCGCGCCGTCGCGCATCGCGCGCGCGACGACCGCCGACTCGAGCAGGTCGGCGCGGAACTTCGGGAAGATGCGCCCCTTCGAGACCGAGCCGAGCTCGTGGCCGGCGCGCCCGATCCGCTGCAGCCCGCGGGCGACCGACTTCGGGCTCTCGACCTGGATGACGAGGTCGACGGCGCCCATGTCGATGCCGAGCTCGAGGCTCGACGTGGCGACGAGGCAGGGGATCCGCCCCGCCTTCAACAGCTCCTCGATCTCGACCCGCTGCTCGCGGGCGAGCGAGCCGTGGTGCGCGCGCGCGACCGTCTCGTCGCCCGCCAGCTCGTTCAGCCGGATCGCGAGCCGCTCCGCCAGGCGGCGGTTGTTCACGAAGACGATCGTCGAGCGGTGCGCCCGCACGAGCTCGAGCAGCGCCGGGTAGATCGACGGCCAGATCGAGCGCGTGCTCGCCTCGTAGCCCGACGCCATCTCGACGCCGTCCGGCAGGACCGGCTGCAGCAGCTCCGCGTTCGCACCGGGCTCGCGCATGTCCTCGAGCGGGACGACGACCTCGAGGTCGAGCTCCTTCCGCGTCCCCGCGTCGACGAGGCGGATCGGGCGGTCGCCGCTGACGAAGCGGCCGATCTCCTCGAGCGGGCGCTGCGTGGCGGAGAGCCCGATCCGCTGCGCGGGCCGCGGCAGCAGCGCGTCGAGCCGCTCGAGGCTGAGCGCGAGATGCGCGCCACGCTTCGTGCCGGCGACGGCGTGCACCTCGTCGACGATCACGGTCTCGACGCCGGCGAGCACCGCGCGCGCCTGCGAGGTCAGCATCAGGAAGAGCGACTCGGGGGTCGTGATCAGGATGTCCGGCGGCGTGCGGACGATCGCCGCCCGCTCCTTCTGCGAGGTGTCGCCGGTGCGGACGCCGACGCGGAGCTCCGACCGGAGGCCGGCGAGCGGGCCGCGCAGGTTCCGCTCGACGTCGTAGTTCAGCGCCTTCAGCGGCGAGACGTAGAGCAGGCGCAGGCCGCGGCCCGGCTCCTGGGTCAGCCGGTCGATGCCGTAGAGGAAGGCCGCGAGCGTCTTGCCCGAGCCGGTGGGCGCCTGGATCAGGACGTGCTCGCCGCTCGCGATCGCGGGCCAGCCGGCAACCTGTGCCGGCGTCGGTCCGGCGAACGCCCGGCCGAACCACTCGCGCGTCGCAGGTGAGAACGGAGCGAGCGGATCCACCCCGGAAGGGTACCGCCCGGGCGTCGCCGCTAGCTCACCGCGAAGAGCAGGAACTGCGTGAACTGCGCCGGCGCGAAGTTGTTGTCGCTGACGAGGATCAGCGAGCGCCGGCCGTCCGGGAGATCCGGGCCGAACGCCATCGCCTCGACGTTGTCGAGCGGGATCCCGAGCGCATCGAGGTCGAGCAGCAGGGTCTTCGCGACCGGCTGCAGCCCGCCGAGCAGGGTCGCGAGGCTGTCGAAGCCGTTGACGTCGTCGGCTCCCGGGAGCGCGACGCCGTAGAGCTTGATCGTGTTGCCGGTGTCGGGGGCCCCGACCGAGAACGACCGCTCCATGGCGAGCAGGAACTGGTTGTTGAGCGGCAGCAGCTCGACGAGCCCGCTGACCGCGAACTGCGTCGCGGGCACCGGCGGTTCCGCGATCGGGTCGGTCCAGTAGACGTACTGCCGGTCGAGCGCGCGCCGCTGGAGGTTGTAGCGGAGGATCCGGGCCGGACTGCCCGCGCCGACGGTCGCCGGCGGTCCGTCCTGGGCGAGCGCGGCCTCGGTGCCCGTGAAGAGGAAGCGGCCGTTCGGCGCGGTCGCCGCGCTCTCGAAGCCGAGGTTCTGGCGGACGCCCCGGGTGCCGGCGGCGTTCGGGTCGAAGGCGTCGGGCACGGGCAGCTCGCGCAGCTGCCGGCCGTCGAGGCCGAACTCGCGCACCCACGGGTCGATCAGGCGGGTCGCGAAGCCCTCGGAGGTCAGCACGAGCGTGTCGTCCTTGGTCAGCGCGAGCCCCTCCGGGTCGGCGCTGAACGACGCGAAGGGCTGGCCGGCCGGGTCGAGAAGCGGCGTCACGGCGACGATCTCGACCGCGGGTGCGCCCGAGGAGACGCCGATCCGCAGCGTGTAGAAGCGCATGTTCACCTGGTCGTCGGAGAGCGCGTAGAAGACGCCGCGGCGCTCGTCGTGGGCGAAGCCCGAGAGGCCGCCGAAGGTCGTCCCGGCGAACTGCGTGTCGGTCGGGAACACCTGCTGGCCGAGGAACTCGAGCGCGGGCGCGCGGGTGTGGCCCGGCGGCGCCGCGGCCGCGCCCGTCGCGAGCACGGCCGCCACCGAGAGCACGATCGCCACGAGTCGGGGGATCACGGGGCGAGCCTACTACGCGATCAGGTACGCGGTGAAGGCGATCGCGAAGATGACGAGGAACGTGGCCAGCACGGCCAGGTGCACGCCGCTGAGCGCGAGCCACGGCGTCCGCTCGCTGCGGCCGCGCTCGGCCTCGCGGGCGAGCTCCTCCGTCTTCTGCTTGGGATCGGTCACGAGGCGTGGGTACCCGGCGGCGGTAGGATCGAACCGTGCCGGACGCACTCCACTTCACCGGCGACGCCGAGGCGGACGCCCTGCTCGCCCGCGACCCGTTCGCCCTGCTCGTCGGCTTCGTGCTCGACCAGCAGGTGACGGTGCAGAAGGCTTTCCACGGCCCGCTCGACCTCGAGCGCCGCCTCGGCCGCCTCGACGCGGCGGAGCTCGCGGCGCTCGATCCGGACCGGCTGCTGGAGGTCTTCCGCGAGCGGCCCGCCCTCCACCGCTTCCCGGGGAGCATGGCGAAGCGGGTGCAGGAGGTGGCGGCGATCGTGGCGGACGAGTACGGCGGCGACGCGGCCCGGATCTGGGGCGAGGCGGCCGACGCGGGCGACCTCCGCAGACGGCTCGAGGCGCTCCCCGGGTTCGGCGAGATGAAGGTGAAGGCGCTCGCAGCCGTGCTCGCGAAGCACTTCGGCGTCGCGGCGGCGGAGCCGCTCGTGCCGGATCATCCGACGCTCGGGGACGTCGACTCGCCCGAGGCACTCGAGCAGTACCAGACGTGGAAGCGCGGCTACAAGGCCTCGCTCCGCGCCGCCGGCGCGTGACCTACTCCCTCGTCGCGCGCGACGCGGAGACCGGGGAGCTCGGCGTGGCGGTGCAGAGCCGCTCCTTCGGCACCGGCCGCGTCGTGCCGTGGGCGGCGGCCGGCGTCGGTGCCGTCGCGACGCAGTCGTTCTCGCTGGCGAGCTACGGGCCGCTCGGCCTGGCCTCGCTGCGCGCGGGTGCCACGCCGGGGGAGGCGCTGGCGGAGCTCGTGGCGGCCGACGAGCTGCGCGACTTCCGTCAGGTGGCGTTCGTCGACGCCCAGGGCCGCACGGCGTCCCACACCGGCGCCGCCTGCATCCCGGCGGCAGGTGCGCGCGCCGGCGAGGGCTTCTCGGCGCAGGGGAACATGCTGCGCTCCGACGAGGTGTGGCGGGCCGCCGCGGAGGGCTTCGAGGCCGCGAGCGGGTCGCTCGCGGAGCGGCTGCTCGAGGGCCTCGACGCGGCGGAGGCGGCCGGCGGCGACTTCCGGGGGCGGCAGGCCGGCGCCATCCTCGTCGTGGCGGCGGAGGGCTCCGGCGAGATCTGGGGCGACCGCATCGTCGACGTGCGCGTGGACGAGCACGAGGAGCCGCTGCGCGAGCTGCGCCGCCTGCTCCGGTTCGAGCTCGGGCAGCGGCGCTTCGGCCCGCCCACGACCCTCGAGACGCTGGACGAGACGGCCGCGGCGGCACGGGAGGACGGCGTCTCGGAGGACGTGATCACCTACTTCTCCGCCCTCGTGGCGGGCCGGGTCGACCGCGAAGAGGGCCGCCGCCGCCTGCGTCCGCTGGTGGAGCGCGAGCCGCGCTGGGCCGGCGCCTTCGACTCGGCTCTCAGCCTGTTCGAGCAGCGCGATGCCTGATCTCGACGTCCGCCTCTACCGCGACGGCGGCCAGGCACCGGCCGAGGTCGCGAGCCAGGTGGCCGACTTCTTCGCCGCGGCGACGCGCACGCTCGACCTCGCCCTGTACGACATCCGCCTCCACGCCGAGGCGGCGGAGATCGTCGAGGCCGCGTTCACCGACGCCCACGACCGCGGCGTCCGGGTCCGGCTCGTCTACAACGCCGACGACCACCGCGGGCCGATCCCGGTGCCACCACCGCCGCAGACCGAGCCTGCCCTGCTGGAGCACCTGCCGATCGAGACCAAGCCGATCCCCGGCGAGCCCGACCTGATGCACCACAAGTACGCGATCCGCGACGGGGAGGCCGTCTGGACGGGCTCGCTCAACTGGACGGACGACTCCTGGTCGCGCCAGGAGAACGCGGTCGTCGTGGCCACGTCGCCCGAGCTCGCGCACGCGTTCGCGCTCAACTTCGAGGAGCTGTGGGAGCAGGAGAGCGTCGAGGGCACGGGTCTCGTGGAGCCGCGGCCGGTCGACGTCGGCGGCATCGCGGTGCGGCCCTGGTTCGCGCCGGGGCACGGCGAGGAGCTCGCGCACCGGATCGCGAAGCGCATCGGCCAGGCGCGCCGGCGGGTGCGGATCGCGTCACCCGTCCTCACCTCCGGCCCGATCCTCGGCACGCTGGCGGAGGCCTGCTCCGAAGGGCGGGTCGACGTCGCCGGCGTGATCGACGACACGCAGGTCGACGGCGTCCTCTACCAGTGGGCGCTCAACGGCAACGCCAGCTGGAAGGTGCCGGCGCTGCGCCGCCTCCTGGAGGCGGCCTCCTGGTCCGGGAAGCCCTCCACGCGCTGGGCGCCGGACACCGTCGACGACTTCATGCACGCGAAGGTGACCGTCGCCGACGACATCTCCTTCGTCGGCAGCTTCAACCTCTCCCGCTCCGGCGAGCTGAACGCCGAGAACGTGCTGGAGATCCGCGACGCGGCGATCGCCGACCGCCTGGCGGCGTTCGTGGACGAGATCCGCGCGCTCTACCCCGCGGTGACCCTGCCGGCCGCGTAGCCGCAGCCGTCGCCGTCGGACGGCGCTCGTGTTGTTCCAACACAAGCTCGCCTTCGGCGCGCGGAGCGGAGCCGTTCCGTGAGGAGCTTGTGTTGTTCCAACACGAAGTCCCCTTTCCGCCGCGTTTTCGCTCATCCTGTGGCCGATGAGGCGCCTCGCCCTCCCCGCGCTCGCGCTGCTGGCGCTCTGCGTGCCGCTCGCCGGCTCGTCCGCACCCGCGCCGCGGCTCGCGGCCGCGCCGGGCTGCCCCGTCTTCCCGGCGACGAACTGGTGGAACCTCCGCGTCGACGCGCTCCCCGTCGCGCGCGACTCGTCCCGCATCGTCGCCGCGATCGGCCGGAGCGACCACCTGCACGCCGACTTCGGCTCCGGCCTCTGGGCGGGCGGGCCGATCGGGATCCCGATCACCGTCGTCCGCGCTACCCAGCCGAAGGTCCGCGTCGAGTTCCGGTACGCGGCCGAGTCGGACAAGGGCCCCTACCCGATCCCGCGCACCGTCGCGATCGAGGGCGGCCGCGCCGCCGACGGCGACCGCCATGCCGTGATCGTCGACCGCGACTCGTGCCGGCTGTACGAGCTCTTCGCGCTGCGGCCGAGGCCCGGCGGCGGCTGGAGCGCCGGCTCCGGCGCCGTCTGGGACCTGCGCTCGAACCGCCTTCGGCGTGCAGGTTGGACGTCCGCCGACGCGGCCGGGCTGCCGATCCTCCCGGGCCTGGCGCGCTACGAGGAGGTGGCGCGCGGCCGGATCGAGCACGCGCTGCGCTTCACCGTCGCCCGCACGCGCCGCGCGTTCGTCCACCCCGCGCGGCACTTCGCCAGCGACCTCACCGACCCGAGCCTGCCGCCGATGGGCCTCCGCCTGCGGCTGAAGCGCAGCTACCCGATCGCCGGCTTCCCGCCGCAGGCGCGCGTCGTGCTGCGGGCGCTGAAGGAGTACGGGATGATGGTCGCGGACAACGGCTCCGACTGGTTCGTCTCCGGGGCGCCGCACCCGAAGTGGTCGAACGAGCAGCTGCACACCCTGCACCGCGTTCCCGGCTCCGCGTTCGAGGTCGTGGACACGACCGAGCTGCTGAAGCCGCGGCGGTAGCGCCGTAGCATGTGGGACGTGCGGCCGCGCCCCGAGCGGATCGAGCGACTCCCGGAGCAGTACTTCACCTCGCTGCTCGCCCGCGTCGCCGCGGTCGCGGCGGAGTCCGGCGAGCCGCTGCTCGACCTCGGGCGCGGCAACCCCGACGTGCCGCCGCCGGCGCACGTGGTCGAGGCGCTCGTCGACTCGGCCCGCCTGCCGACGGCGGCCGTCCACGGCTACGCCCCCTTCGCCGGCCTGCCCGGCCTGCGCGAGGCGATCGCGACGCGCTACGCGGAGCTCTACGGGGTCGAGCTCGATCCGCACCGCGAGGTCGCCGTCGTGCCGGGGACGAAGACCGCGCTCGTCGAGGTGGCGCTCTGCGTCGCCGGGCGCGGCGACCGGATCGCGCTGCCGGATCCCGGCTATCCCGACTACAACTCGGCCGTCGCGCTCGCCGGGGCGGAGCGCGTCTCGCTGCCGCTCGACGAGGCGGGCCGGCCGGAATGGGAGGCGCTCGACGGCGAGCCGCCGGCGCTCGTCTACCTCAACTACCCGTCCAACCCGTGCGCGGTCGCCGCTCCCGACGGCGTCTTCGCGGAGGCGGTGGCCTTCGCCGCCCGGGCCGGCGCGGCCGTGCTCCACGACTTCGCCTACGGCGACCTCGTGTTCGACGGCCGCGAGCCGCGGAGCTTCCTCGCAGAACCGGGCGCGCGCGCCGTGGGCGTCGAGCTCTTCTCGCTCTCGAAGAGCTACGGGATGGCCGGCTGGCGGCTCGGCTTCGTCGTCGGCAACGCCGAGCTCGTCGCGCGGGTGACGTGGCTGCAGGAGCACGTCCGCGCGGGCATCTTCACGGCGCTCCAGCGCGCCGCGATCGCGGCGCTGACCGGGCCGCAGGAGACGGTGCACGAGCGCCGCGCGCTGTACGAGGCCCGACGGGACCGGGTGCTCGCAGCCCTCGCGCCGCTCGGCCCGCGCGCGGAGGGCACGTTCTTCGTCTGGCTGCCGCTCCCGGCCGGCTGGAGCGCCGAGCGCCTGCTGACGGAGCCGCGGGTGGCCGTCGCTCCCGGCGAGGGCTTCGGCAGCCGCGGCCACGGCCACGTGCGCCTCTCGCTCGCGGTCGCCGACGACGTGCTCGACGCCGGGCTCGCGCGGCTTCGGCACGCGCTCCTGCCGCAGTAGAGTCGAGCCGGTGTTCGAGGAGCTGATCCGCGCCTGGGACGGCGAGCACGTCGTCGCGCGCTACGACCCCGACAGCGGCGCGTGGATGCTGATCGGCATCCACTCGACCCGGCTCGGCCCGGCGATGGGCGGCACCAGGATGAAGACGTACGCGGATCCCGCCGAGGCGCTGGAGGACGCCCTCCGGCTGGCCGGGGGGATGACGCGGAAGCTCGCCGTCGTCGGCCTGCCGTGCGGCGGCGGCAAGGCGGTGCTCGCGGTTCCCGCGGTGCCGACCGGCGCCGGGCGACGGCGCCTGCTCGAGCGCTACGGCGACCTCGTCGACTCGCTCGGCGGCTCCTTCGTGACCGGCCCGGACATGAACACCGGCGAAGCGGACATGGACGTGATCGGCGAGCGGACGCCGCACGTGTTCTGCCGCAGCACCGCGCACGGCGGCTCCGGCGATCCGAGCATCCACACGGCCGCCGGCGTCTTCCACGGCATCCGCGCGAGCCTCCGTCACGTCCTCGGCTCCGACGATCTCGCCGGCCGGACCGTGCTCGTCCAGGGAGCGGGCTCGGTGGGGGCAAAGCTCATTCGCCTGCTCGCCGACGCGGGAGCGGCCGTGCTCGTCAGCGATGTCGACGAGGAGCGGGCGCGCGCGACCGGTGCGACGGTCGTCCCGGCGGCGTCGGTGCTCGAGACCGAGTGCGACGTCTACGCGCCGTGCGCGGTCGGTGCGACCCTGAACGTCGACTCGATCCCCCGCCTTCGCTGCCGCGTCGTGGCCGGCGCCGCGAACAACCAGCTCGCGACGCCGGCGGACGGCGAGCTCCTGCGCGCCGCCGGGATCCTCTACGCGCCCGACTACGTGATCAACAGCGGTGGCGCGCTGCACGGGATCGGCCTCGAGCGGCTCGGCTGGGACGCGGAGCGGCTCGAGCGCGAGGTGGCCGGCATCGGCGACACGCTGACGCGGGTGTACGCCGAGGCCGACACCGAGGGGATTCCGACCGCCGAGGCGGCCGAGCGGCTGGCCGGTGCGCGCCTCGCCGCCAACTAGCGCAGCCGCGTCCGATAGAGGTGCGTGCGCAGCGGGAGCACGTAGCGATCCTCCGGCACCAGCTCGGCCAGTCGCTCGAGCAACCGCACCCGCTCGGCCTCCGGCAGCCCGGCGACGATGCTCCAGGACGCGACGTGCGCGAGGAGCCTCTCGCGGTCGACCTCGGCCGGGTTCGGGAAGCTCTCTTCGACGAACGCCTCGAACGGCCCCGGGAAGGGCGTGCGCCAGAGGCCGCTCCGCACGCTCTGCTCGGGCGGCTTCTCGAGCACCGCGGCGTCGAAGACCTCCCAGAAGGCGTCCGGCAGCGGCGGCTCGAAGCCGGCGGCATCGTTGAAGAGGATCGCAAGGATGCCTCGCGGGCGCAGCACGCGGGCGATCTCGGCAACGGCCTCGTCGCGGGCGAACCAGTGGAACGCGTCTGCGACGAAGACGGCGTCCACGGCGCCGTCCTCCAGCGGGATCGCCGTCGCAGTGCCTGCGAGCGCCTCGGCCTCCGGCACGAGGCGCTCGAGCACCGCTCGCATGCGGTCGAGCGGCTCCACCGCGACGACGCGCGCGAAGCGGGGCACGAGCTGGCGCGTCAGCTTCCCCGTGCCGGCGGCGAGGTCGAGCACCACGGCGTCCGGCGGCAGTCCCACAGCGTCGATCGCCCCGGGCGCCCAACCCGGACGGCCGCGCTCGTACGCCTCCGCCGCGCGGTCGAAGCTCCGCGCCAGGTCCACCTCAGCCGACGCCGGCGAGGAGGAAGGCCCGGCTCTCGCGCAGCATCTCGCGGGCGATCACGAGGCGCTGCACCTCCTGGGTGCCTTCGTAGATCTGCGTGATCTTCGCGTCGCGCATCATCCGCTCGACGGGGTACTCCTTGATGTAGCCGTAGCCGCCGAGGATCTGCACGGCCTCCGTCGTCACCCACATGGCCGTGTCGCCGCAGAGGAGCTTCGCCTGCGCCGAGGCCTTCGTCAGCTCCGGCCCGTCCACGCCCGCGTCCGCCATCTGCCCGAAGCGGTAGAGGAGCCCCCGCGCCGCCTCGCACGCGGTCTCCATGTCCGCGAGCTTGGCCTGGATCAGCTGGTGCTGCGCGATCGGCTT
>DASUOK010000191.1:0-18269 GCA_036276675.1 Gaiellaceae bacterium
CGTGCGAGCTCGGCCTGGAGGCCGTCGATCAGGTGGCCGAAGATCCAGCCGCCGCCGCCCGTGCACTGGCCGTAGTGGCCCTCGCGGCAGTAGCTGCAGCGCCCGCACGAGGTGATGCAGGACACGAGCACGCGGTCGCCGACCGCGAGCGTGGTCACGGCCGAGCCGATCTCGGTGATCGTGCCGACGGCCTCGTGGCCGAGGATCGTCCCCGGCTTCACCGCGGGCACGTCGCCCTTGAGGATGTGCAGGTCGGTGCCGCAGATCGTGGAGGAGTCGATGCGGACGATCACGTCCGTCGGCTCCTCGATGGCCGGGTCGGGCACGGTCTCCCATGCCTTCTCGCCGGGCCCGTGATACACGAGCGCTTTCATTGCGCGCCTCCTTGGTCTGGGTCGACGCCAGCTTGGGCCCGACCGGCGCCGACGGCATCGGTGGTCGCCCTGAGACGGCTGCGGGGAACCCCGGATGCGCGCGCGGCTAGCGCGCCGCGGCGGTGTCGCGCGGCTCGAGCGCCGTGCGCAGGCGGTGGAGCGCGTCCTCGGAGATCGTCTGCGTCCGGCGCGCCGACAGCTCGAGCTCTGCTGCGAGGGCAGCCGTCGACGCCGGCTCGCCGTCGATGCCCCACCGCCGGCGGACGATCCGCCGCTGCCGCTCCGGCAACTGCGCCAGGGCGGCTCGGAGGCGCTCCAGCTGCTCGTGCGCCACGGCCTCCAGCTCCGGGTCGGGCGCCGCCGGATCGGGAACCGCGCCGGCGAGGGCCGCCGCCGCGGCACGTGGATCGTCGAGGGAGAGCGGCACGGACGGCGTTCCCCGAGCCTCGAGCACCGCTTCGACCGAGAGGCCGGTCTCCGCGGCGAGGTCGGCCGGTGTCGGGGCGGGGCCGCCGCGCGCGCGCAGCTCCGCCTCGGCCCGCTCGACGGCGCGCCGGCGCTCGACGAGGTGCTTGGGGAGCCGGATGGGGAGCGCCTGCTCGGTGAGGGCGTTGCGCAGCGCGCGGCGGACGCGGAACCGTGCATAGGCGTCGAACTCGGCGCCCCGCGACGGGTCGTAGCGGTCGATCGCGTCGACGAAGGCGAGCGCGCCTTCCTGGACGAGGTCGTCGAACGGGAGGCCGAGGTCGCGGTAGCGCCAGGCGAGCGAGCGGATCACCCCCAGGTGGTTCACGAGCAGCCGCTCCCGCGCGCCTCGATCGCCACGCCGGGCAGCGCGAAGCAGCTTGCGCGCCCGGATCGCCCGGCGGTCGCACGGATCCGGCGCAGGCCGCACACCGTTGCCACGAGCTGCCATCGTCCTCCTCGGGGAGAACGTACGGTCGTGGCGAGCGTCGCCCCTCGGCAGAAGGCCGCAGAGCGGCTGCCGCGAACTACCGAACCGCCGCGGCGGCCGGCGTGACGCGCGTGCCGGCGTCTCCGCGCGCGACAGCGGCGAGGTCGCCGAGCGAGCCGATGACCGCCTCACAGCCCGTGCGCTCGACGAAGCGGCAGGCCGCCTCGATCTTCGGTCCCATCGAGCCGGCCGCGAACGAGAGCTGCCGCAGCTCGGCCGCTGACGCCCGCCCGATCGCCTGAGCGGCCGGCGTGCCCCAGTCCCGTTCGACGTGCGGCACGTCCGTGAGGATGACGAGCTCGTCGGCGCCGAGCTCCTCCGCGAGGAGCGCCGCGGTCAGATCCTTGTCGATCACCGCCTCGACCCCGAGCAGCCGCCCCGCCTCGGCCACGACCGGAATGCCGCCGCCGCCGGCGCAGACGACGACCGCGCCGGCGCCCACGAGCCGCTCCAGCGCCGCCAGCTCGACGATCTGTCGCGGCTCGGGCGAGGCGACGACCCGCCGGAAGTGCTCCCCGTCCGGCGCGACGGTCCAGCCGCGCTCCGCGGCGAGGCGACGCGCCTCCTGCTCCGAGTAGACGGGGCCGATGGGCTTCGTCGGCCGGCCGAACGCCTCGTCGCCGGCGTCGACGAGCACCTGTGTCAGCACCGCGACGACGTCTCGTCCGGGCAGCTCGCTCGCGAGCGCCTGAACGAGGAAGTAGCCGATCATCCCCTGGCTCTCAGCGCCGAGCACGTCGAGCGGATAGGGCGTGACCGCCGCGTACGCGTCCGCCTCGAGCGCGAGCAACCCGACCTGGGGGCCGTTGCCGTGCGTGAGGACGAGCTCGTGCTCTCGCGCGAGTGCGGCGAGCTCCGCCGCCACCTCGAGGACGTGCTCCCGCTGGATCCATGCTTCCGCGGGCTCGCCGCGGCGCAACAGGGCGTTGCCCCCGAGCGCCACGACGAGCCTCATCGGATCTCCCCCTCCTACCGCTCCAGCCCGCGCGTCAGCGCGAGCAGGAGCGCCTCCTCCGTCGGGAGGCGGTTGGCCGACTGCTGCCACACGCGCGACTGCGGGCCGTCGATGACCGACGCCGCGACCTCCTCGCCGCGCTTCGCGGGCAGGCAGTGGAGGAAGACGGCGCTCGGCCTGGCCAGAGCCATCAGCTCCGGCGTGACGCCGAACGGGCCGAGGACGCGCTGCCGCGCCTCGCGCTCGGACTCCTCGCCCATCGAGGCCCAGACGTCCGCGTAGACGGCGTCCGCACCGGCGACGGCGCGGGCCGGGTCGTCGACGACCTCGAGCCGCGCGCCGGACCGGGCGGCGAACCGCCTCGCGGTCGCGAGCACCTCCTCGTCCGGGGCGTACTCCGGCGGGCAGGCGACCGTCAGGTCGAGGCCCGACAGCGCCGCGGCCTCGAGGAGCGAGTGCGCGACGTTGTCGCCGCCGTCGCCGACGAACGCGAGCCGCCGGCCCTCGAGGCCGCCGAGCTCCTCCGCCACCGTCAGCAGGTCGGCGAGCGCCTGGCACGGATGGTGGCGATCGGAGAGGGCGTTCACGACGGGGACCGTCGCCCACCGGGACAGCTCGTCGACCGTCTCCTGGGCGTAGGTGCGGATGACGATCGCCGCCACGTAGCCCGAGAGCGACCGTGCGGTATCGGCGATCGACTCGCCGCGTCCGAGCTGCAGCTCCTGCGGCGTCAGCGCGACCGGGGTCGCCCCGAGGCGCGCGATCGCCGCGGCGAACGAGACGCGGGTCCGCGTCGACGGCTTCTCGAAGATGCAGGCGACCGCCTCGCCGCGGAGTGCGTTCTCGCAGTGGGCCGGCTCGGCCTTCATCGCCGCCGCCAGCTCGAGCACGTCGCGGAGCTCGTCCGGCGCCAGGTCCGAGACCCGGCCGAAGTGGCGAAGGGGGACGTGGGAGCGCCCCGCGCCCGCACCCGCCGCCCGCGTTGTTTTCGTCAGCGTGCTCACGGCCATCACCCCGCCACCGCCGGCTCCGGCCTGACGGCCCGCGCCTGCTCGAGGATCGGCCCGAGCACGTCGGCGATCGTCGGCCTGCCGACCTCCTCGAGCGTGTAGCGGACGTGCCGGATCGGGTGCCGCGACGTGATCAGCCGCGTCAGGTCGATCGGCGTGCCGGTGACGACGACGTCGCAGTCGACGGCGTTGATCGTCTCCTCGAGGTCGTGCAGCTGCTCGTCGGAGTAGCCCATCGCCGGCAGCACGTTCGTCAGCTGCGGCCACTTGGCGAACACGTCCTTCAGCGAGCCGACCGCGTACGGCCGCGGGTCGACGATCTTCGCCGCGCCCGCGTTGCGGGCGGCGACGAGCCCGGCGCCGAACGGCATCCCACCGTGGGTGAGCGTCGGCCCGTCGTCGACGACGAGGACGAGCTTGCCGAGGAGCTCCGGCCCGAAGTCGAGCGTCGGCGGCGACTTCGCGAAGACGAGCGTGGCCATCGGATTGACCGCCTCGACGTTCTCGACCACCTGCTCGACGTTGTGCGCCTCTGCCGAGTCGACCTTGTTCAGCACGACGACGTCCGCCATGCGCAGATTCGTCTCGCCCGGGTGGTAGAGCAGCTCGTGGCCCGGCCGCAGCGGGTCGGCCACGACGATCAGCAGGTCCGGCGCGAAGAACGGGAAGTCGTTGTTGCCGCCGTCCCAGACGACCACGTCCGCCTCCTGCTCCGCCGAGCGGAGGATCGCCTCGTAGTCGACCCCGGCGTACATGACCATGCCCATCCGCACCGGCTCCTCGTACTCCTCGCGCTCCTCGACGGTCGGATGCGACGCGTCGATGTCGGCCAGCGTCGCGAAGCGCTGCACCCGCATCGCCTCGAGATCGCCGTACGGCATCGGATGCCGCACGAGCGCCACCCGCAGGCCGGCGTCGATCAGGACCTGACCGACGGCGCGGCTCGTCTGGCTCTTGCCGCAACCGGTCCGCGTCGCGCAGACGGCGACGACCGGCTTCGACGAGTGCAGCATCGTCGCGTCTGGGCCGAGCAGCCGGAAGTCGGCGCCGGCGGCGAGCACGATCGACGCCTTGTGCATCACCGTCTCGTGCTTGAGGTCGGAGTAGCTGAGGACGACCTCGTCGACGTCGTGCTCGTGGATGAGCTGCGTGAGCTCGTCCTCGCCCCGGATCGGGATCCCCTCGGGATAGCGGGCCCCGGAGAGCGCGCGCGGGTAGACGCGGTCGGCGATGCCGGGGATCTGTGTCGCCGTGAAGGCGACGACCTCCGTGTCCGGGTCGCCCCGGAAGACGACGTTGAAGTTGTGGAAGTCGCGCCCTCCGGCTCCCATGATGATGACCTTGCGCATCTCAACCTCCTCTCGGAGGGCCCCGGCCGGAGCCGGGGCCCTCGCCTCCTGTCAGTCGGTGCCGGCGGAGACGCTCCGCTCGAGCCCGTTGCGCGTCGCCGGTCCCGGCGGCGCGATCGTCGTCGCGTGCGGCGTGTAGACGTGCCGCCGGAACGCCGTCTCGGGCGTCGGGGTCACGGCCGGTGCCCTCGACTGGCGCCACTTCATCCAGACGAACACCGGGATCCCGAAGAGCAGCAGCATGAAGCCCTTCGCGAGCCATTCCTCGCCGGAGCCCCAGATCGCCCAGACCGAGTAGGCGAACGCCAGTGCGGCGATCACCGAGTCGCGCGTCAGCTTCGCCCAGCTGAACACCTCGCGCTCGCGGAAGAAGAGGACGAGCTCGGCGGCCGCCGCGTAGGCGTACGCGATCAGCGTCATCCACGTCGCCAGCAGGACGACGTCCGTGAAGCGGTCGGCGAAGCTGGCGTTCCAGTTGTAGAGCACGAGCGCGCTGACGAGCGTCGACGAGACGACCAGCCCGAAGACCGGCGTCCGCCGCTCGCCGTGCACGCGCGCGAACTGCCGCGGGAACAGGCCGTCGTCGGCCGCCGCGAGCGACACGCGCGCCGTCAGCATGACCCAGCCGTTGAGCGCGCCGAGCGTCGCGGCCATCGCGACGAGCGCGATCCACTTGCCCCAGCTCAGGCCGAGGAAGGTGCCGCCCCAGATCGCGTTCGCGGCGTCCGCGAAGGGCGCCGACGAGGCGGCCAGCACGGTCTGCGAGAGGATGCCCATGACCGCGACGAGCGCGATCACGTACAGCACCGTCGTCGCGAGCGTGCCGAGGATCGTGGCCCGCGGGATCGTCTTCTCCGGGTCCTTCACCTCCTCCGCGGGCACCGTCGCCGACTCGAGGCCGATGAAGGCCCAGAGCGCGAGCGTCGCCGCCGCGGTGATGTTCCAGTCGAAGCCCCCGGCGGCGGGCGTGAAGGGCGTGAAGTTGCCGCCCTCCATGTAGAACAGCCCGAGGATGCCGATCACTGCGAGCGGCACGAACTTCAGCACCGTCATCAGCACCTGGACGATGCCGGTCTCGCGGGCGCCGACGATGTTCACGAGCGTGAACAGCCAGATGGCGCCGACGGCGACCAGGGCCGCCAGCCAGTTGGTCGAGTTGACGTCACCCCAGAAGACCCCCAGGTAGCCGGCGAACGCCACCGCGATCGCGGCGTTGCCGACCCAGGCGGCGATCCAGTACGCCCATGCGGTCTGGAAGCCGACGAAGTCGCCGAACGCACGGCGGGCGAAGTGGTACGGCCCGCCGGTCCGGGGATACGCCCGCCCCAGGTTCGCGAACACGAGGGCGAGCAGCATGGCCCCGAGGCCCGTGAAGACGAGCGAGATGATCGAGATCGGGCCTGCCTCGCCGGCGAGGACCGCCGGCAGGGTGAAGATGCCCGACCCGACCATGTTGCCCACGACGAGGGCGGTCGCCATCCAGAGCCCCATCGATCGCTTCAGGCGAGGCTTGCCGGGGTCGCGGGATCGATCGGCTGTCACCGATGCGGTTCCGACAGCCATGGCTCCTCCTTTCTCTCAGCAGGGGACCGCGTCCGGATGGACGCGGAGAGGCTCGTGCTCGATCGGCACCGTGCGCGGCTCGAGCCACAGCCGCGGCACCCGGAGCTCGAGCGTGCCGTGGACGTAGAAGGCGGTGATCGCGCCGGCGTCGGCGTCGTCGGGGAGGCGGAACGACTCCTCGAGTCGCTCGTGCAGGCGGAACGCCTCCTCGGCATCCGCCGCAGCCTCCCGCTGCGCGCCCCGCAGCGTCACCCGCTGACCGATCGTCTCGACCTCGAGCTCCGCCTCCGTGAAGTCGGAGACGTCGAGCTGAACGACGTATTCGTGGGCGTCCTCGCGCACGTTCGCGTGCGCCGGCAGCCCGTGCCCTGGTCCGGCCATCCGCATGGCGGCCATACGTCCTCCTTTCGTTCACGTCCCGATCCCCCGCGGAAGCCCCTGGGCGCTCGGGAGAACCCCCGCTGCCGAGGGTGGGGAACTACGGATGCCTCAGCTGCGCTGCGTCAGCCGCCGGCGCCGCGCAGCCCCGCCCGGATCGCCGCCGGTCGCAGCGTGCCGAAGACGAGCGTGAGCGCCAGCAGGCCGATGAGCGTGTTCACGAGCGTCACCCCGACCTGCAACCCGATCGAGAAGGAGAGGGCGGAGGCGGCGGAGGCGACCTGCGCGAGCGCGACGACGGTGAACAGCTGCTGCGTGCCGGCGCCGCCCGGCGTGGCCGGCACGAGAGTCGACATGCCGCCCGCGACGACGACGAGGCCCGCAATCGGGATCGTCGCCGCCACGCCGAAGGCCGCGAGCATGGCGAAGGCGACCCCGAGTCGGCAGACCCAGGCGCCGGCCTGGTATGGCACCACGCGGCGGAGGTAGACGCGCGGTGTGGCCAGGATCGCCACCCCCTGCCGCAGGTTCGAGCGGAGGCGCGGCACCGCCGCCACCAGGGCGGCGCCGGCGAGGAGCACGGCTGCACCCGCCGCGACGGCGAGGGGCGAGGGATGCGGCAGCGCCGGCACGAGGCCGAGCGCCCACGCGAGCCCGAGCAGAGACGCGCCGACGGCCGCGTCGAAGAGCAGGACGACGCCGCTCGAGGCACCGACGCCGGCGAGCGTCGAGCCGGGGACCCGCAGCCGCACGAGCGCGATCTTCACGGCCTCCCCACCCCGCGCCGGCAGGTACGCGTTGGCGGCGACACCGGCGGCGTACGCCGGACCGACGTCGAGGAGGCGGATGTTCGCAGCGGGATACGCGGCGCGCAGGATGCCGCGCCAGGCGAGCGTGCGGAAGCTCAGGTTGCCGAGATGGAACAGGAGCGCCACGAGCATCCAGCGGGCGTCGAGCGCTGCGACGCGATCGGAGAAGTCGCCCAGCGTCGAGAGGGCGGAGCTCAACTGGCCGGCCCGAGGAGCGCGGCCGGCCGGTCGCTGATCAGGCCGTGCACCCCGAGCAGGGCGAGCTCGCGCGCGCGCTGGAGCGTGTTGACGGGCCAGGTCACCACCGTCGCGCCGTACCGCAGCAGCTCCGCGGCGACGCGCTCGTCGAGCAGCCGTTCGTGGATCGAGACACCGTCGAGCACGAGCCCGTCGGCCGTCCCGAGCAGCGTCCGGAGCTGCCGGAGCGAGCCGACCGACTGGAGCAGGCGCACGTGCTCCAGCTCCGCGAACGGCTCGAGCAGGCCGCGGCTCCGGGCGCAGACGGTGACCCGCCGCCCAGGCGGCAGCTGCGCGAGGACGAGCTCCGACAGCCTCGGGTCGCGGCCCTTCAGGTCGAGCAGGAGCTCGGTGCTCCCGCGCGCCGCGGCGAGCAGCTCGCGCAGCTCGAGCCTGGGCGCGAAGGGGTTCGCGAGCCGCCAGCGGTCCCAGAGGATCGGCAGCGGCCCCACCGTCTTCAGGTGGCGTACCTCGAGCCGGCCGCGCCAGAGGCGCACGTCCGCCTCGATCAGCGCGACGCCGAGCTGCTCGGCTTCCTGGAGGAGCGCCAGGTCGTTCCCGGCGCGGTGGGCGACGACGAACGTCACCCGGGCAGGCTAGCGACAGGAAGCCCCCATCGCCGCCGCACGATCGCGAGCGCCACGAGCACGACGGCCATCCCGCCGACGAGATCGAGCACGTAGTGGTTGGCCGTGAGCACGACCGCGGCGGCCATCGCCAGCGGGCCGAGCACCGCGAGCAGACGCAGCAGGACGTTGCGGGTCGCGCCCCACACGGCGATGCCGACGAGGAGGTTCCAGCCGAAGTGGAGGCTCGGGAACGCCGCGTACTGGTTCGTCAGGCCGGGCGGCTGGAGCGCACGGTACGAGTCCGAGTGCAGCGTCACCGTGTCGACGAGCGCCGGGTCGACGAGGCGCGGCGGTGCGACCGGCAGCAACGCGAAGAAGAGGAAGCCGATCGCCCCCGAGAGGAACATCGCGTTGCGCAGCAGCAGGTAGCGCTCCGGCCGGAGCCGGTAGAGGACGACTGCGGCGGCGATGATCACCGGCCAGTGCGCCCAGATGTAGACCCAGTTGCAGAGCGTCATCAGCGTCTCGCTGCCGACGACCGCACCCTGGAGCGACGCCTCCCAGGCCAGGCCGAGGTCCTGCTCGAGCTCGGCCAGCCGCCTCGCGTTCAAGAGGGCCTCCGGCGCGGCGCCGACCGTGAGGTTCCTGACGCCGAAGTACGTCAGCGCCGCGACCGCCGCCAGCGCGACCTCGCGCAGGAAGGCGTAGCGCCGCCGCTCCTCCAGCCGGACTGCGCTCATCGCGCCCATGCGCGCGCCCTCCCGCTCAAACCGCGTCGTCGCTCGGGTCGCGTACGACGAGCACGGAGCAGCGGGCGAGCTGGGCGATCCCCTCGGCGACGCTGCCGAGCCTGCGGGCGCCGTCGGCACCGCGGCTGGCGACGACGAGCAGGTCGCACTCGGCGGACGCGCCCGCGAGGGCGCCGACGAGCCGCAGCACGCTGTCCTCCGTCGTCACGACCCTCAGGTCGGCGCCGCAGCGGGCAGCGAGCTCGCCCGCGACACGGGCCGCGGCCTCACTGCCGGTCGAGCCGTCCAGCCCGACGACGATCGAGCGCGGGAAGCGGCTCTCGATCGCCGAGGAGCGCGCGATCAGAACGGAGCACGGTGCGTGCTCGAGTAGGTGGGCGGCGACCCGATCGACCGGTGGGCCTGCGGAGCGGCCGCTCGCCCGCGCGCCGACGGCCGCCAGCGTCGCGCCGACCTGGCGCGCGGCCGACGCCAGCGCCGGCCCGGGGTCGCCGAAGACGAGCAGCGAACGCGTGCAGTCGTACCGTGCCTGACCCTCGTGCAGGGCGCCCTGCGCCCGGTCGTACCTGCGCTCGAGCTCGACGGGCTCGACCGCGCCCCGCTCGTCGCCGGCGCTCTCGTCGACGACGCCGATCAGCTCCAGCCGGCCGTCCGGGGCGAGCAGGCGCGAGGCCTGCGCGACCGCGACGTCGCTGCCTTCGGTGCCGTCGGCACCGCAGAGAATGGTGTCGAACACCGCTCCCGGCCACGCGCGCGCCTCGGCGCTACGTGCGGCGGTCGTCGTCATCTCACACCTCCGTGTCGCAGCCGCGGCCGCTTCGCGGGGGCTGCGTTCACACCGTGGGCGACAGGTCTCCAGCCTACGCCGTTCCCCTGGCTCGTCAAGGTGCTCGCCGGCGCCGGAAGCTGGATGGCGCGCCCGTCGAGCATGTGCACGACCCGATCGGCGCGCGCGGCGATCGCCGCGTCGTGCGTCACGAGCACGAGCGTCAGCTCCCGTGCCCGCCGGAGCTCGTCGAGCAGGTCGAGCACGCGCGTTCCGGCGGTGCTGTCGAGGCTGCCCGTCGGCTCGTCGGCGAGGAGGATCGGCGGCTCGTTCGCCAGGGCGCGGGCGATCGCCACGCGCTGGCGCTCGCCGCCCGAGAGCTGCGGCGGTCGGCTTCCTGCACGTCCGACGAGCCCGACGAGCCCGAGCAGGCTCTCGGCCCGCTGGCGCCGCTCCCGGGCACGAAGGCCGAGCTCGAACATCGGTAGCTGCACGTTCTCGCTCGCGGTGAGCGCCGGCAGGAGGTTGTGGAGCTGGAAGACCATGCCGACGTGACGCGCGCGGTAGTGCGTCAGCTCCCGGCCGGCGGCGAGGTCGTGCCCTCCGGCGCGGATCGTGCCCGCGTCGGGCAGGTCCAGCGCGGCGATCAGGTGCAGGAGCGTCGACTTGCCACAGCCGGAGGGGCCAACGATCGCGACGAACTCCCCGGGCTCGACCTCGAGGTCCATCCCGGCGAGCGCGACGATCCGGCCGCCCTCGAAGCTCTTGCGCAGCCCGACGGCCGAGATCGCGAGCTCACTCATAGCGCAGCGCCTCCAGCGGCGAGAGCCGCACCGCCCGCAGCGCCGGGTACGCCGCCCCGGCGAGCGCGACGGCAACGCCGACGAGCAGGGCGCGCAGGAAGATGGAGAGCGGGTAGGCAGGCTCGAGGAAGGCGGAGACGGACGGCACCAGCAGGACGGCCCGGGAGGCGGCGACGCCGACGAGGGTGCCGGCGACGGCGGCGAGGCCGCAGAGGAACAACGCCTCGGCACCGATCAGGCGCAGGATGCGCGACCCGCGCCAGCCGATCGCGCGGAGCACGCCGAGCTCCCGCGTCCGCTCGAAGACGGACATGATCATCGTGTTCATCACGCCGATCGCGCCGATCCCGACCGCCAGCACCGAGATGGCGAGCGTAAGGGCGTCCATGATCTCGACACCCTGGTCGACCTCCGCGTAGTCGTCGACGGTCGCGATCGCGGCGAGGTGCGGGAACTCGAGCTCGATCCCGGCGGCGACGGCCTCTGCGTCCGCGCCGGCGCGCGCCACCACGAAGACGCCGGTGACGACGTCCTGTTTGCTCGCGAGCCTCTGGACGGTCGCGAGCGGTGCGACCGCGCCGCTGTCGCGGAGCCGGTCACCGGCCCGGTAGACGCCGACCACGTCGAAGGTCTCGCGCTCGAGCTCGACGCGGTCGCCGGTCGAGACGCCGAGCGCGGCGGCCGCGTCCGCGCCGAGCAGGACCTCCTGTGGCGCATCGAGCAGCCGTCCCGAGAGGAGCTCGAGCGGCTCGCCCCGAAGCTCGTCGGGCGCGTAGCCGAAGATCATGAAGTACGGGTTCGAGCCGACGTCGGCCACCTCGATCAGCACTCCCGTCGCCCGCGAGACGTCGGCTCGCGCGGCGATCGCCGCCACGTCCTCCTCGCCGACGGCGCTGAACGTCAGATCCGATGCGCCCGCCTGGGCGACCATGAAGTCGGCGCCGCCGCCGTGCACGAGCTCGCCCATCGAGGACTTCAGCCCCGACGTGATCGCCCCCAGCGCCACGACGGTCGTGATCCCGATGCTGATGCCGAGCACCGTCAGCAGCGTCCGCACCCGCTGGCGGAAGAGGTTGCGCAGCACGAGGACGGAGAACGACACGCTGTCAGGGTCCTCCGCGGCCCCCCTCGGCACATCCGTAATTCCCACACGGGCGATCCGCGGCGTCGCTGATTCGCCGAGACGGCCGGCGGGCGATGCTGCAGCCGAGGGTTCGCCGACCGCGGTTCGGCGACCCCGAGAGGGAGGTGAGGGCAGATGTCCGCCGTCACACACCAGTCGCCACCCGCCGCCCGCACGCTGACCGGCAGCCGGGCCGTCCTGCTCGGTATCGCCGCGCTGCTGTGCGGGGCGGCGGCGCTCGCGATCGGGATCCTCCTGCTCGGCGACTTCGGCGGCACCGAGGGACGGATCCTCGCCACCACCTTCGTGCTCGCCGGGTACGCCGTGCTCGCCCTGCCCGCAGCGCACCTACGCGACCACGGCCGGCTGCCGGCGCTCGCGGCTGCGTGCGCCGGGCTCGCCGTCACCGGTGCCGCCCTCAGCATCGCGCTCGTGTGGAGCAGCGGCGAGAGCGAGCTCGCCGGCAAGGCGATGGGAACCGTGCTCGTCTGGCTCCTCGCGGCGAGCCAGACCGCCGCCCTCGTGACGTGGGCGTACCGCCGACTCTTCGCCGCCTCGATCGTCGTCGCGGCCGTGGTCGCGTCCCTGTTCACGCTCCTGCTCTGGGCGGAGCTCGACAGCGAGGGGCTCGGGCGCGTGCTGGGCGCGCTGGTCGTGCTCGACGTGCTCCTCGTCGCGCTGCAGCCCCTGCTCGTGCGGGCGCGCCGCGCGCAGCAGCCGTGGACGTTCAGGATCGGGGACGCCGCGGGGACGACTGAGCTGACCGTTCCGGCGGCGTCGCTCGCCGAGGCGGCCGGAGCGGCGATCCGCGCCGTCGAGGAGCGCGGCGGCCACGTTCGCTCGCTCGAGCTCGTCGACGTCGAGCAGGAGCGCACGGAGCCATGAGCGCGGCGGGCGCCGTCGCGACGGCACCCCGCCGAGGCGCGGACGAGCTCGTCGGGCTCACGGAGGCGCAGGCTGCGACGCTCGCCGCCGCCGCGCCGGCGACACCCGCCCGCTCCGGCCGGAGCTACGCGAGCATCGTTCGCGCCAACGTCTTCACCGTCTTCAACGCGATCCTCGTCGTCTTCGGCGTGCTGACGCTCCTCTTCGGCGAGTGGCAGGACGCGCTCTTCCTGGGCGTGGTGGTGGCGAACTCGACGATCGGCATCGTCCAGGAGATCCGCGCCAAGCGGGCACTCGACGCGCTGACCGCGCTCGTGGCGCCGACCGCGGCGGTCGTCCGCGACGGCGTGTCGAAGCGGGTGGCGGTCGAGGGCGTCTACGAGGGCGACCTCGTCCGCCTCGAGCCTGGCGACCAGGTCGTCGGTGACGGCACCCTCGTCGACGCGCTCGAGCTCGCAGTCGACGAGGCGGTCGTGACGGGTGAGTCGGAGCCGGTGCACAAGCAGGAGGGCGACGCCGTCCGCTCGGGCTCGTTCGCGGTCGAGGGGACGGGCTCGTACGTCGTCTCGGCGATCGGGTCGAGGAGCTACGCCGTCCGGATCACCGGCGAGGCGCGGACGTTCCGCCATCCGCGGTCGCCGCTCGAGCGGGCGTTGACCAGGCTGCTGCTCGTGCTCGTCGGCGTGCTGGTGCCGCTGGGGACGCTGCTCGTGCTCGCGCTCTGGGAGCGGCGGACACCGCTCGAGGAGGCCGTCCCGACGGCCGTCGCGGCCGTCGTCACGCTCGTTCCGGAGGGGCTGGTGCTGCTGGCGAGCCTCACCTATGCGGTGGCCGCGATCCGGATGGCGCGCCGGGGCGCGCTGGCCCAGCAGCTGAACGCCGTCGAGTCGCTCGCCTCCGTCGACGTCGTCTGCATCGACAAGACGGGCACCCTCACCGAATCGGCCCTGCGGGTCGTGGACCTCGTTCCCGCCGACGGGGTCGAGCCGGGCACCCTCCGGGCGGCGGCGGCGCGCTACGCGGCCGCGTCGCCGACGACGAACCCGACGATCGCCGCCATGCGAGCGCTCCCTGCCGCGCAGCCGGAGCGCGCCCTCGCCGCCGTGCCGTTCTCCTCCGCGAAGCGGTGGAGTGCGCTCCGGTTCGGAGACGCGACCGACGTGCTCGGCGCGCCCGAGGCCTTCGAGCTGGGCCCGCTCGCTGCGGTGGCGGAGGGCCTGTCGGAGCAGGGGCGCCGCGTGCTCGCCCTCGTTCGCACCGAGGAGGAGCCCGTGGCGGGCGGCGAGCTGCCGTCGTCGACCCGCCCGCTCGGCCTCGTCGTCCTCGCGGAGCGGCTGCGCCCGAACGTCCGTGCCACGGTCGCGTTCTTCCAGGAGCAGGGCATCGAGCTCAAGGTGCTCTCCGGCGACCGGCCCGCGACCGTGGCCGCGATCGCCCGCGACGCCGGCCTGCCGGTGCGCGAGGCGATCGACGCCGGCGCGCTCCCGCGAGATCGCGACGAGCTGGCCCGGCTCCTGCGCACGGTCGACGTGATCGGCCGGATCGCACCGGAGGACAAGCGGCGCGTGGTGGAGACGCTGCGCGACTCCGGCCGGTACGTGGCGATGGTCGGCGACGGGGTGAACGACGTGCCGGCGCTGAAGGCATCCCGGCTGGCGATCGCGCAGGGGAGCGGGACGCAGATGGCACGGGCTGTCGCCGACCTGGTCCTCGTCCGCGGCGACTTCGGCGTCGTCCCCGCCCTGGTCGAGGAGGGCCGCCGCATCCTGCGGAACCTCCAGCGCGTCACGAGCCTCTACGTCACGAAGTCGGCGTTCGCGGTGTTCCTGATCCTCTCGATCGGGCTGACCGCCACGGCGTACCCCTTGCTGCCGCGGCACCTGACGCTGGCGGCGTCGCTGACGATCGGCATCCCCTCCTTCTTCCTCGCGCTGGGCCCGAGCAGCGGCGCCTACCGGCAGGCCGGCTTCCTGCGCGACGTCGCCCGCTTCACAATCCCGGCGGGCACGGCCGCCGGGCTGGCCGTCGTCTCCACGTACCTCTTCGCGCTCAACGTCGCCGACCTCGGCGTGCTCGAGGCGAGAACGGTCGCGACGACGACCCTGATCGCGGTCGGCCTCTACCTGCTCGTCGCCCTCGAGGCCTCGAGCCGCGCCCGCTCGGCCGTCATGAGTGGCATGTCGCTCGCACTCGGCGCTGCGTACGTCCTGGTGCTGGTGACGCCCGGCCTGCGTGAGTTCTTCGCGCTCGCACCGCCCGGCTGGGAGCTCGTCGCGTCGCTCGTGGGGGCGGGATTCGCCGTCGCCGGGCTCTGGCTCGTCGACGACCGCTTCGCACCGGTGCCCGCGCGGCCACGGGCGGCGTGACGGCTGCGTACGTTGCCGCACCTCGATCCGGCGTTTTCGCGGATGGCGACGCCGCGGCTCCCGGCGAGACTGACAGGGAAAGGAGAGCCATGACGAGGGCCTTGCACCTGGGCGGCGACCGCTACGGGCGGCTGCTCTGGATCGCGATCGCGGTGATCGCGCTCGTCACGTTCCTCATCGACGCCCTGGGCTGGTTCCGCGACGGCTGGCTGCCCGCGCCGTAGGCCCTAGATGGTTGCTGCCGTGAGGCGGTCTGTCTCGGGGTGCGAGCTGGTCGCTCTGGGGCGTGTGATCAGGCCCTCGCCCATGCTGGTGGCATCGGTGAGGGACTGAGCGCACGCAGCGGACGGCCTGGCGGAACGGGCTCCGCCCGCTCTGACTGGCCGGGAGCGCCCAGACTCGCCAGCTTGCGCAGCCGGGCACGCCGGATCGTGGCAGCAACCATCTAGCGCCTGCCGGGGCGTGCGCGCGTGAGCCGGCGCGTGCCGGCGCGGACGGTCGCGTCCGACCCGGGCCAGAAGAGCGACTCGTGCTCCTCGTCCCAGCGCACGCGGTAGTGCTCGTGCCCTGCGTCGCCCAGCACCTCGACGATCACGCCGCTGCGGCCCAGGTCGCCGGTGGTGTGGCCGTGGACGACGACGACGTCGCCGGGCTGCGGCTGGAACTCCCTGTTCGCCTGCATCGCTTGCCTCCGTTCGTCGTGGACACGATCGCGCCGGCTTCTCCGGCGGGCATCGGCGAATGCGCGGAGCGCCGTTCGGCGAACTACGGAGGCGATGCCGCTGCGGGGCCGCTGCGGGAAGTCCGCAACTCGATCGGGGGGGCGCCCGATGCGGCCTCACCGGCCCGGAGCGACGCTGGCCGCACAACCGTCCGCCCCGGCCCGTTCCGAGGCCCGGAGAGAGGAGCGCATCATGTCCACCCTCACAGATCCCGCACCCGCTGCACTCGACGCAGAGACGATCTTCAGCCGCGTGCTGGTCGGCGTGGACGGCTCGCCCGAGTCGCTCGAGGCCGCACGCCAGGCGGCCGAGCTCGAGCGTCCCGGCGGGACCTTGACGCTCCTGGGTGCCTGGCAGCTCCCGCCGCCGCTCGTGACACCGATGACGGTCCTGCCCTCGTGGGGGCCCGACGAGACCGCAGCGCGAGCCGAGGCGGAGGACGCACTGCGGGCCGTGCGCCGAGAGCTCCCCCAGGCCGCCGCGCTCCTCGTCCACGGCTTCCCGGCACACACGCTGATCGGCGAGGCGCGCCGCTCGCAGTCGACGCTCATCGCCGTGGGCTCCCACGGCCAGGGCCGTCTCGCGGGCATCCTGCTGGGCTCGACCGCGACGCAGCTCGCGCACGAGTCCCCGTGCTCGCTCCTCGTGGCGCGCCCGCTCGAAGGAAGCCGGCCGAGGCGGATCGCGGTCGGCGTCGACGGCTCGGAGGAGTCCGCGGCCGCCTACACCGTGGCGCGCTACCTCGCGACCCGCTTCGACGCCGAGCTCACGACGGTCGTGGCCGAGGGTGACAAGCTCCTCGACCTGCCGGCCGTGTCACTCGTCGTCGGGGACGGCTTCGAGGTCGTCCCGCACGAGCCGGTCGCGGCGCTCACGGCGGCCTCCGCGGCTGCCGATCTGCTGGTGGTCGGCAGCCGGGGCATGCACGGGCTCAGGGCGCTCGGCTCCGTCTCGGAGCGGGTGGCGCATCGCGCGGAGTGCTCGACGCTGATCGTCCGCGCCGGCTGAGAGGCCCCCCGTGGCCACCTACGTCGTCGGCTCCGAGACGAACCGGACGAACGTCGAGCTCGTGCGGCAGTGGGCCGCGCGCGGCCTGGCCGTCTCGCTCGTCCCGGGCGGCGACGCCGAGCGCGTACTCGACCGCGGCGACCTCGCGGTCGGGAGGCTCGACGTGACGCCGACGCTCGACGGTGTCGAGCCGGGACTGCTCTCGCTCCTGCTGCTCGAGCGGCGCGGCGTCGGCGTGCTCAACGGGGCGGCGGCACTGCTGCGCACGCACGACAAGCTGCGGACGGCCCGCTGCCTGGCCCGGGCCGGCGTCCCGCATCCGCGGACGGCGGGGCTGCGCGCCGGCGATCCTCTCCCCCGGCTCCGCGGGCCGCTCGTGCTGAAGCCCCGCTTCGGCAGCTGGGGGCGCGACGTCCTCCTCTGCCGCGACCGCACCGAGCTCGAGCACGACCTCGCAGTCGTGTGCGAGCGGCCGTGGTTCCGGCGCCACGGCGCGCTCGTCCAGGAGCTGGTGCCGCCGCGCGGCTACGACCTGCGGCTGGTCGTCGCCGGCGGCGAGGTCGTGGCCGGCGGGGAGCGCGTGGCCGCTCCCGGCGACTGGCGCACGAACATCTCGCGCGGCGGCACGCTGAGGCCGGCAGCGGTGCCCGCGGACGCCGCTGCGCTCGCGGTGGCGGCCGCCGCGGCTGTCGGAGCAGACCTCGTCGGTGTCGATCTGCTGCCGGTGGACGGCGGCGGCTACGTCGTGCTCGAGCTGAACGGCGCCGTCGACTTCGACGAGCGCTACGCCCTCGCCGGGGAGGACCCCTACGCGCTCGCCGCCCGGGCGCTCGGCCTCACGTCCCCCCGGCACCGGGCCCGGGCGGCCGAGCGTCGGTAGTTCCCCGCAGCTCGACCCGCGCGATCGCGGATGCGCGCGTCCGCAGGCGCAGGGACGATCGTGCTGCGAGATTGCGCGCCCAAAGGAGGCCACCATGCAACTCGTGCGCTGGAACCCCTTCCAGGAGCTCGACGTGATGGAGCGCCGCATGCGGCGGCTCTTCGACGAGGCGGGGATCGTCCCCGCTCCGCTGCCCGCCGCCGACGTCTACGAGACGCCGGGCGAGTACGTCCTCGAGCTCGAGGTGCCGGGGTTCGACGAGAAGGAGCTGGCGATCGAGGTCAGCGACCACACGCTCACCGTCAAGGGCGAGCGGATGGAGGAGAAGCGGGAGGAAGGCAAGACCTTCCGCCTGCAGGAGCGGCTCGCGAAGCAGTTCGAGCGCCGCTTCGAGCTTCCCGCCGAAGCCGAAACCGGCAAGGTCGCCGCCGACTTCAAGGCCGGCGTGCTCACCGTGCACGCGCCGAAGGCGAAGACCTCGGAGCCGCACACGGTGAAGATCGCGGCCACGTAGCTCCGCCGGGTCGCGGGGCCGTCGCGCGAGCGGCGGTCCCGCAGCCGGGACTAGGCCTCGCCGCAGCGTCCGACCAGCTCGTCCCACTCCCGCTCGACCTGCGCCTGGATGTCCGCGACGACCCCGGTGTTCTCCGGGCGCAGCAGGTGCGCGAAGCGCGCCTGGAGCGCGAGCCAGTCGGCGACGGGCACCGGCTGGGTCGGCGTGTACGTCAGCCGGTAGTCGCCGTCGACGACCTCGTACAGCGGCCAGTA
>DASUOK010000192.1:0-3778 GCA_036276675.1 Gaiellaceae bacterium
GACGCGGACGTCGTCTTCCTGCCGTGGCAGCTCGCGAACAAGGGCCAGGTGTTCGCGCAGCAGCTGCAGGAGCAGGGGAGCGACGCCGTCGTCTTCGGCTCGGACGGCCTCTTCTCGAGCGACTTCACGGCCGAAGGCGCGTACGTGTCGTCGTTCGCGCCGGACATCACGGCGATCGAGTCGAGCGCCGAGCTCGTGGAGGCGTACGAGGCGGAGTACGGCGAGTTCACCAGCACGTTCGGCCCGCCCATGCACGCCGCGACGACGATCGCCCTCGAGGCGATCACCGCCGTCTGCGAGGAGGGCGAGCCGACCCGCGAGGCGATCGCCGAGCAGATCGGCGAGACCGAGCTGGAGGAGTCGATCCTCGGCGGCCCGCTCGCCTTCGACGAGAACGGCGACGTCGAGGGCGCGCAGTTCTACATCTTCCGCGTCCTCGGCGGCGGGGAGTACGAGCCGGTCGACGCGTAGGTCCAGGTCATACGTGCGGCCCGCCCCGAGGGGCGGGCCGCACGCCCAATCGAGGTGCCCTAGGCTGCACGCGGCGATGCTGCACACCTGAACAGCGTGGACGGAACCTTCCTTCTCCAGCAGCTCGTCAACGGCCTGACGCTGGGGAGCGTGTACGCGCTGATCGCGCTCGGCTACTCACTCGTCTACGGGATCCTGAAGCTGCTGAACTTCGCCCACGGCGAGGTCTACATGATCGGTGCGTTCATCGGCTACTTCGTGCTGATCGGCCTCGGCGGCCCCGAGGACCTGGCCGTGCCGGTGGTCGTCGCGCTGACGCTGATGTTCCTCGCAGCCATGCTCGGCTCGGGTCTCCTCGGCGTGCTGATCGAGCGCTTCGCCTACCGGCGGCTGCGCAACGCCCCGCGGATCGCGCCGCTGATCACGGCCCTCGGCGTCGCCTTCTTCCTCCAGTCGAGCGCCCTGCTGCTCTTCGGGGCGCAGTTCCGCAGCTACGGCACCTTCCAGTTCATGAGCGGCGGCATCGAGGTGGCCGGCGTGCGGATCTCGACCACCCGCATCCTGGTCGTCGTCGCCGCGTTCTCGCTGATGATCGCGCTGACGCTGCTCGTCGGCCGCACGACGCTCGGGAAGGCCATGCGCGCCACCGCCTACGACCGGGAAGCGGCGGCGATGATGGGCATCGACGTCGACCGCGTGATCGTGGCGACGTTCCTGATCGGCTCGATCCTGGCCGGCGCCGCCGGCGTCATGTTCGGGCTCGTCTTCTTCAGCGTCTACCACCTGATGGGCTTCACCGCGGGGCTGAAGGGCTTCACCGCCGCCGTCGTGGGCGGCATCGGCAGCATCCCGGGCGCGATGCTCGGCGGCCTGCTGATCGGGCTCGCGGAGGCGTTCTCCGCCGCCTACATCTCCTCCACCTTCCAGGACCTGATCGTGTTCTCGATCCTGATCGCCGTCATGCTCTTCCGACCCACCGGCCTGCTCGGCAAGGCCGACATCCGAAAGGTCTAGATGCCGCAGCTGCCTCCCGACGAGCTCGACACCACCGGCCAGCCGCGCATCGGCACGGACGAGTGGGTCGCGAGCGTCGAAGGGCGGCGCGAGCGGCGCACCGGCCTCACCGGCCAGCTGCTCGACCGCCTCGAGGCGCTGCCGTTCTGGCAGCCGCTGCTCGTCGTGGGCGTGCTCGCGGCGATCTTCCCGTACCTGACCGACTCGGACTACGTCGTCCGCGTCGGCTTCAACGCGCTCGTGTTCGCGCTGCTCGCCCTCGGCCTCAACATCGTCGTCGGCTACGCAGGGCTGCTCGACCTCGGCTACATCGCGTTCTTCGGCTTCGGCGCCTACACCTACGCCATCCTCGCGTCGAACAAGTTCGACCTGCACCTGCCGACGGTCCCGGCCGTTCTGATCGTGATCGCCGCGTCGGCGCTGCTCGGGCTGCTGCTCGGCCTGCCGTCGCGCCGCCTCTCGGGCGACTACCTCGCGATCGTGACGCTCTTCTTCGCCCAGATCTTCGTCACCTTCACGACGAACGCGAACCGGATCACGCTGCCGTGGAGCGACGAGCCGTTCGACCTGACGGGCGGCCCGAACGGGATCAGCGGCGTCGACCCGTACGCCATCTTCGGCGTCGAGGCCGTCGAGGTGACCTCCTACTTCCACATCGCGCTCGTGCTCGTGGTCGTCGGCATGCTCGCGCTCCACATCCTCTCGAGGGCGCGCACCGGCCGCGCCTGGAAGGCCCTACGCGAGGACCCGCTCGCCGCGGAGGCGATGACGATCCCCGTCAACCGGCTGAAGCTGCTCGCGTTCGCGTTCGGGGCGGCCACGGCGGGCCTCACCGGCAGCCTGTTCGCCGCGCAGCAGATCGGCGTCTTCCCCCAGAACTTCGAGCTGCCGCTCCTGATCACGGTCTACGCGATGGTGATCCTCGGCGGCGCCGGCAGCATCCCCGGCGTCGTGGTCGGCGCCGTCGGGATCACGGTCGCGCTCGAGGTGCTGCGCGGCCCTGCCGAGGCGCGACTCCTCTTCTACGGCGCGATCCTGATCGGGCTCGCCCTCGCCATCCGGCCCTGGGTGCGGCTCGCGGCGGTGCTCGTCGCCACGGTCGCGCTCGGCTACGTCGTCCACTTCGTCGTCGGCTCGCTCTGGCCGCGCAGCGTCGCGCGGCCCCCGGCCGAGGGCGAGGGGCTCATCGGCGAGTTCGTCGACTCGTGGATGCTGCTGCCGACCGAGCCGGGCACGATCGGCAACGTGGCCTACGTCGTCCTCGTCGCCTCGGGGCTCGGACTGACGCTGATCCGGCCGGCGTGGCGGGCCTTCGTGCTGCCCCCGATCCTCTACCTCGCGGCGTTCGTCTTCGAGAACCGGTTGATCTACCAGCCGAGCGTCACGCGCCTGCTCGTCCTCGGCGCGCTCCTCGTGGTCCTGATGAACGCGCGGCCGCAGGGCCTCTTCGGCACGCCGCGCGTGGAGATCGCGTGACCGGCGACGTCGAACGCAGCGGGAGCGGTGGCCCCGACCTCGCCGCCGCCCGCGCGGGGGAGCCGCTGCTCGAGCTCCGGGGCGTCTCGCTCTCCTTCGGCGGCCTGCGGGTCCTCGACGAGCTCGACCTCCACGTCGACGAGGGCGAGATCGTGAGCGTGATCGGGCCGAACGGCGCCGGCAAGACGACGCTCTTCAACCTCGTCACCGGGATCTACCGGCCGGACAGCGGCGACATCGACCTCGACGGCGAGAGCATCGTCGGGCTCGAGCCGAACGCGATCGCGCGGCGCGGCATCGCCCGCACGTTCCAGACGATCCGGCTGTTCCTGAACATGACGGTGAAGGAGAACGTCATGGCCGCGACCTACGGCGGCACCAAGACCGGGCCGCTGCGCTCGGTCCTGCGCACCCCGGGCGCGCGGCGCGAGGAGCGCGAGGTGGAGCGGCTCGCCGAGGAGCGGCTCGCCTTCTTCGGCCAACGGCTGATGGGCTACCGCTGGGACCAGCCTGCGTACTCGCTCTCGTACGCGAACCGGCGCCGGCTCGAGATCGCCCGGGCGACGGCGACCAACCCGCGCATCCTGCTGCTCGACGAGCCGGCCGCCGGGATGAACCCGAAGGAGACGCACGAGATCGCCGACCTGATCGGACAGCTGCGCACCGAGGGCGGCTTCACGATCCTCGTGATCGAGCACGACATGCACGTCGTCGAGGGGATCTCCGACCGCGTCGTCGCGCTGGATCACGGCGTCAAGATCGCGGAGGGGTCGTTCGAGCAGGTGGCGACGTCGGAGCGAGTCGTCGAGGCGTACCT
>DASUOK010000193.1:0-3873 GCA_036276675.1 Gaiellaceae bacterium
CGCCGGCCCGACGGTCTGGTGGGACGGCCGGGTCGTGGGCGGCTGGAGTCAGCGCCGCGACGGCGAGATCGCCTTCCGCCTGCTCGAGGACGTCGGCGCGGACGCCGTCCGCGCGGTCGAGGCCGAGGCCGCTCGCGTGGCCGCGTGGCTCGGCGAGACCCGCTTCTCGCCGGGCTTCCTGCCGCCGTTCCAGCGCGGGCTGTCGGCGTAGCCGCGCTCAGCCGCGCGGCAGGAAGATCTCCTTGGCGATCACGAGCCGCTGGATCTGCGACGTGCCCTCGTAGATCTGGAACAGCTTGGCGTCGCGCATCAGCTTCTCGACCGGGTACTCCTTCATGTAGCCGTAGCCGCCGAAGACCTGCACCGCATCCGTCGTCACCTTCATCACCGTGTCGGCGGCGAAGAGCTTCGCGAAGGAGGACTGCAGCGTCGCGCGCTGCCCCTGGTCGTGCAGCCACGCGGACTGCCAGACGAGCAGGCGCGCCGCCTCGATCGCCGTCGCCATGTCGGCGATCATGAAGTTGACGCCCTGGTGCATCGCGATCGGCACGTCGAAGGTGACGCGCTGCTTCGCGTACTCGACCGCGTACTCGTAGGCCGCCTGGGCGACGCCGACCGCGCCCGCCGCCGTTCCCGGCCGGGTGAAGTCGAGCGTCTTCATGGCGATCTTGAACCCCTCGCCCTCCTCGCCGAGCCGGTTCGCCGCCGGCACGACGACGTCGGTCAGCGCGAAGGCGGATGTGTCGGTCGCGCGCTGGCCCATCTTGTCCAGGTGCGCCTCCATCTGGACGCCGTCGGCGTCCATCGGGACGATGAAGGCGGAGATGCCCTTGTGGCCCTTCGCAGCGTCCGTCTTCGCGAACACGACCGTCCAGGCCGCCTGACCCGCGTTCGTGATGAACGTCTTCGAGCCGTTGAGGACGTACTCGTCGCCGCGCCGCACCGCGGTCGTCTTCAGCTTGGCGACGTCCGAGCCGGCCTCGGGCTCCGAGAGCCCGAAGGAGCAGAGGATCGGCTCCTCGAGGAGCGGCGGCAGCCACTCCGCCTGCTGCGCCTCGCTGCCCGCCAGGATGACCGGGCCTGCGCCGAGCCCGTTGGCGCCGATCGACGTGCCGATGCCCGAGCAGCCCCAGCTCAGCTCCTCGCCGACGAGCATCCCGTCGAAGGCGGGAAGGCCGAGGCCGCCGAGGTGCTCGGGGACGTGCAGATTCATCAGGCCGAGCTCGTGCGCCTTCGCGATCACGTCGGCGGGATGCGTCTGGTGCTCGTCGTAGGCCGCCGCCTTGGGCCGGATCTCCTTCGTCGCGAACTCGCGCGCGAGCTCCCGCAGTGAGCGCTGCTCGTCCGTGAGGGCGAACGAGACCCCCGTCGCCGTCCCGTGCTCGATCGTGGTCATCGCCTGCTCCCAACTCGATTCGATTTGCGGTTCGATTGACTAGTCAGTCAAAATTGTAGGGCGGGTCCCCGCGGGGCGTCAAGCCGGTCGCAACCTGACCTTTCCTGCCCCGAAAGGGTGATGAGCCCGCCGGAAACGGTGCTACAACATGTGCGTCGCGCCGGGCAATGCGGCGTGGAGCGACGAAAGGGGTCTCCCTCGATGCACCGTCTCAAGCTGCTCGCGGCCGCCCTCGCCGCGGCCGCCGTCTGTGCGGCCGCCGCCGAGGCCGCCGGCGTCTCCGTGCTCTGGCTCGAGTCCGGGAACCGCACCGCGTCGAATCGCACGCTGGGCTCGGTCGACCGCGTCGTCGTCCACGTCACCGAGGGCAGCTTCTGGGGCTCCGTCCGCTGGCTGCGCAACCGCCGCTCGCACGGCTCGTCGCATTACGTGGTCTCCCGCCGCGGCGAGATCGTCCAGCTCGTGAGCACCTCCCACGTCGCCTGGCACGCCGGCAACCGCACCGTGAACAGGCGCTCGATCGGGATCGAGCACGAGGGCTGGACGGCGCGCGGCGGCTTCACGGAGGCGCAGTACCGTGCCTCCGCGCAGCTGACCGCCTGGCTCGGCCGCCGCGCCGAGATGCCGCTCGACCGCCGGCACGTGATCGGGCACGACGAGGTGCCGAGCCCGAACGGCCGTGGGCGCGGCGGGATCAACCACCACACGGATCCGGGCCGCAAGTGGAACTGGAAGCGCTACATGCGGCTCGTCCGGCACTTCGCGAAGCACCCGGTCCAGCCGCGCTACGTGAAGACGCTGCCCACCCTGCCCGCCGCGCCACCGCTCCCGCCGGCGCCGAGCGCGGCGAAGGCCGCGCCGCGACGAAGCGTCGTCGTGCCGGGCGCCACCCTGAAGGGAACCGCGCTCTGGTGGTCCGGGATCGACGCCGCGAAGCGCTGGCGCCGCGGCATCCACCGCGTCGACTTCTTCGTCGACGGCCGCCTGCTCTGGACCGACCGGGTCTGGCCGTTCGCCTTCCGGGGCGGCGCCGGCTGGAACACGCGCACCGTCGCCGACGGCCGCCACCTGCTCACGCTGCGGCTGCACGGCCGCCGCGGCTACCGCGCGCGGAGGACGATCGCGGTGCGTGTCGACAATCCGCCGATCAAGCTGGCGATCTCGGGCCTCCCCGACCACGGCGCGGCCCGGGGCGAGGTGACGCTGACCGTTCGGCCGAGCGAGCCGGTCGAGCGGATCGCCCTGTACGTCGACGGCAGGGCGGTGAGCCGCGACGGCAGCCCGCCCTACCGGCTCCACTGGAACAGCGAGACGGTCGACGAGGGGCCGCGCGAGCTGCTCGTGTACGCCCGCGCCCGCAGCGGCCGGCGGGCCGCCCGGCCGCTGCCGGTCGTCGTCGCGAACGCCGAAGGCCTGCCACCGTCACTCGACCTCGCGCTCGGGGGAGCACCCGTGGCGCCGCCGGGACCTTGACCGCCTTCCGGAACGGCGGCGGATCGGCTACAACGTTGGCTTCCGGGTCCTCCAGGGGTCTGATCTCGATGGCGTCGCTGCGGCTCTCATGCGTCCTGCTCCTCCTGCTCGCGACCGCGCTGGTCGCGGGCTTCGCCGTGCCCAGGGCGGACGCTGCTCCCCCGCCGATCACGTGGCTCAAGGGCGAGGGCAACTTCACGAAGGCGCACCGCTCGCCGCAGTCGATCTCGAAGATCGTCGTCCACGTCACCGAGGGCTCCTTCTGGGGCTCCGTGCGCTGGCTGAAGAACCCGCGCGCGCACGCCTCCTCCCACTACGTCGTCTCGCGCGCCGGCGACATCGTCCAGCTCGTCCACGTCTCCGACATCGCCTGGCACGCGGGCAACTGGGGCACGAACGTGAAGTCCGTCGGCATCGAGCACGAGGGGTTCACGTACGGGCCCAACGGGTTCACCGACAAGCAGTACCGCCAGTCCGCCAAGCTGACCGCCTGGCTCGCGAAGCGCGCGCTGATGCCGATCGACCGCGCCCACATCATCGGCCACCACGAGGTACCGGGACCGAACGGCGGCCGCGGCGGCGCGAGCGGCCACACCGATCCCGGCCCGCGCTGGAACTGGGCGCGCTACCTGCGCCTCGTGCGCCGCTACGCCGGCCACCAGAAGCTGAGCGTCACCCCGGTGGTCCCGTCGGGACCGCTGCGCGGGATCGTGCCGTGGCGGGCCCGGACGACCGGGGGCATCGGGCACGTCGAGTTCTCGATCGACGGGCGGGTCGTGTGGGTCGACCGCAAGCCCCCGTTCGCGTTCGCGGGCGGGCGCGGGCTGAACACGACGACGCTCGCGAACGGCCCGCACGTGCTGCAGGTGCACGGTGTCGCCGGCCCGGGGCGGTACGACATCGCGCGGGCGCGCGTCGTGGTCGACAACAAGGCGTTCTCGCTCACGACCGCCGGCGCGCGGCCCTGGCAGAAGGTGCGCGGCGCCCTGCGGGTGCGGACGCGC
>DASUOK010000194.1:0-7531 GCA_036276675.1 Gaiellaceae bacterium
CTTCGTCCGTGAGCACGAGGTGGTGCGGCGTCACCTCGCCCGTGGCCGCCGCTCCCGCCGCGCGCGCCCGCCGAAGCGCCTCGACCGACTCGCGCGCGGAGAGGTGCATCAGGTGGATCGGCCGCTGCTCGTAGCCTGCGAGGGCGAGGTCGCGCTCGACCATCGAGCTCTCCGCCACCGACGGCTGGCCGGCGAGCCCGAGCTCGGCGGAGACCGCGCCCTCGTGGACGTGCCCGTCCCGCGCGAGCGTCGGCTCCTCGCAGTGCAGCGCGAGCGGGCGGCCGGTGACGGTCGCATACTGGAGCGCGCGGCGCATCAGCCCCGCCGAGACGACGGGCCGGCCGTCGTCGGTGAAGGCCACCGCGCCGGCGTCGGCGAGCTCCCCCATCTCCGTCAGCTCGTCGCCGGCGAGCCCGCGGGAGATCGCGGCGGTGAAGCCCACCGGCACGACGGCGTCGCGACGGGCCGTCTCGACGAGGCCGCGCAGGACCGGCGCGGAGTCCACGACGGGGTCGGTGTTCGGCATCGCGAGGATCGTGCAGTAGCCGCCGGCCGCCGCCGCCGCGGTGCCGCTCGCGATCGTCTCCTCGTCCTCGCGGCCGGGCGTGCGCAGGTGCACGTGCGGGTCGACGAAGGCCGGGGCGAGCACGTGGCGGCCGTCGCCGCCGGGCTCGATGCGCACGATCGTGCCCTCCTCGACCGTCACCCGCACCGCGCGGCCGGTGGCCGGCCGGCCCTCGAGCGAGAGCGAGTCGGCGTAGCCGTTCCGGCAGACGAGCACCTACGCCACCGCCTCGAGCCGGGCCTCGCCGGCGACGAGGTCGTGCAGCACGGCCATCCGCACCGCGAGACCCGCGCGCACCTGCGCGAGCACGAGGGAGTCCGGCCCGTCGGCGACGCGTGCGTCGATCTCGACGCCGCGATTCATCGGGCCGGGGTGCATCACCTTCTGCCCCGGCCGCACCCGCTCCGGCGTGATCCCCCACCGCGCCGTGTACTCGCGCAGGCTGGGGACGTAGCTCGCGCCCGGGAGCATGCGCTCGCGCTGCATCCGCAGGACGTAGACGACGTCGGCGGCGGCGATCGCCTCGATGTCGGTGGCGGTCTCGCAGCCGAGCGCCTCGATCCCCCGCGGCAGCAGCGCCGGCGGTCCGACGAGCGTGGCGCGCGCACCGACGAGCGCGAGCGCCTGCACCAGCGACCGGGCGACGCGGGAGTGCAGGACGTCCCCGACGACCGCGACGTGCAGGCCCTCGAGGCGTCCGTAGGCTTCGTGGAGCGCGTAGAGGTCGAGCAGCGCCTGCGTCGGGTGCTGGTGCTTGCCGTCCCCGGCGTTGACGACGTGCGCCTCGGTGTGCCGCGCCACGAACGCGGGCGCACCGGCCTGCGGGTGGCGCACGACGATCACGTCCGGCTCGTAGGCCGACAGCGTCTGCACGGTGTCCTTCAGCGATTCGCCCTTGTCGGCCGAGGAGCCGCTCGAACGGATCGTCATCGTTCCCGCCGAGAGCCGCCGCGCCGCCAGCTCGAAGCTCGACGACGTCCGCGTCGAAGCCTCGTAGAAGAGGTTCAGCACGAGCTTGCCGCGCAACGCCGGGAGCGGCTCTGCTCCGTCGAGCGCGCGCGCCGTCTCGAGCACCCGCTCGACGTCGTCGCGCGTGAGCTCGCCGATCGAGAGCAGGTGCCGCATCACGAGCCCTCCTCGGGCGTGTCGACCAGCAGGATCGAGTCGGCGCCGTCGATCTCGACCAGCTGCACCTGAATCCGCTCGCTGCGCGAGGTCGGCAGGTTCTTGCCCACGTAGTCGGGTCGGATCGGGAGCTCGCGGTGGCCGCGGTCGACGAGTACGGCGAGCTGCACGCGCGCCGGCCGGCCGTGCTCGAAGAGCGTCTCGATGGCGGCGCGGATCGTGCGCCCGGTGTACAGGACGTCGTCGACGAGGACGCAGGTCGTGCCCTCGAGCTCGAAATCGAGCTCGGTCGCCGTCACGACGGGCTGGTCGGCCGGCCGCGCCCGGTCGTCGCGGTGGAAGGTGATGTCGACGGCGCCGAGCGCCACCTCGGTGCCGCTCCGCTCCTCGATCAGCTCGGCGAGCCGCTCGGCGAGCGGCACGCCGCGCGTGCGGATGCCGACGAGCGCGACTGCGTCGAGATCGTCGTTGCGCTCGATGATCTCGTGCGCGATGCGGGAGAGGGTGCGCCCGAGGGCCTCCCCATCCAGGATGATCTTGCCCAGCTGACTCTCGGCCCGCGTGGGACCGGCGCGGTCGGGGACGTGCGTGCTCATTCCACTTCCTTTCCGGCCTCTCTGGACCGGGTTAAAGGGGTCGAGCGGCAGTGTACGCGGACCGGTCGGACGGATGCGCATGACGGTTCGGCACCGTGTTCGAGAAACCATTTCGTGGACACTGGAGTAACGATGAGCCGCAGTCGCGCCCGCATAGCGGTCGCGCTCCTCGTGACCGCCTCGGCCGCCGTTCGCTTCGCGGCAGCGCGGGGAGTCGAGCCCGGCTGGATCGCCCCGGACGAGGCCATCTACTCGCTCCTCGGCCGCTCGCTCTGGGAGAGCGGCGACCCGACCGTGCTCGGCTCCGGCGGTTACCACGCGCTCGTCTACCCGGCCCTCGTCGGGCTGCCGCTGACGTTCGCCGACCTCGCCACCGGCCTCACGATCGTGCAGGCGCTCCAGGCGATCGCCGTCTCCGCGACCGCGGCCGTCGCCTACCTCTGGGGGCGCCGCCCGCTCGGCGAGGGCTGGGCCGTGGTCGCGGCGGCGCTCGTGCTCGCGATCCCCGGCCTCGCCTACGTGGGGCTGCTGATGCCGGAGTCGCTCCGCTACCTCGTCGTGACGGTCGCGCTCGCGGCGCTGGCGGCGAGCCTCGAGCGCCCCTCGCTGCGGCGGCAGGGGCTCGCGGGAGCCGCGATCGCGCTCGCAGTGCTCACCCACCTGCAGGCGCTCGCCCTCGTCCCCGCGGTGTTCGTCGCGGTCGGGCTCATGTGCGTGTTCGAGCGCCGGCTCGAGCCGGCGCGCCGTCTGACGCCGCTGCTGGGCGGCCTCGTCGCGATCCCGCTCCTCGTCCTCGGTGCGGCCGCCGTCCGCGGCGGCTGGCGCGACGCGTTCGGGGCCTACGCCGCGGCGCTCGGCGGCTACGACCTCGGTGCGGTCGCCTCGGACGTCGCGTGGCACGCGGGCGGGCTCTTCCTGGTCGTGGCGGGGATACCCCTGCTCGCGCTCGCGCTCATGCTCGGCGAGTGCCTGCGCCGCACGGAGCGGGCGCCGGCGGCGACCGCTCTGGTCGCGACGGCGACCGCGTGGACGCTGTGCCTCCTGCTCGAGATCGGGATCTTCGCGTCGCGCTGGGTCGGCCACATCGCCGAGCGCGGCCTCCTCAGCGCGGCACCGCCGCTCTTCCTCGTCTTCGGCCTGTGGCTCGCGCGCGGCCTGCCGCGGCCGCGCGGCTGGACGCAGGCCGCTGCGCTCGCCGTCGCCGCGCCCGCAGTGCTGCTGCCGGTGACGCGCTTCGCGGTGCAGGAGGCGGCACTCGACGCGTTCGCGTGGGTGCCGCTCTGGCGGCTGGCGGAGGCGACCTCCCCCGCGACCCTGGAGGTCGTGTTCCCGGCGTGCGCCGCGCTCCTGGTCGCGGCAGCGGTCGTGGTGCCGGCCGGAGCCCGGGCAGCGTTGCCAGCGCTCGCCGCGACCGTCCTCGTGACGCTGTCCGTCTTCTCGTCCCGTGAGGTCGCCCGGCTGACGCAGCTCGACATCGAATGGGTGTTCGGGACGGCCGAGCCCCGCTGGGTCGACGCGGCGGCGAACGGCAGCGTCACGTACCTCCACGGCAGCGAGTACGCCGCCGGGGCGTGGAAGCACCTGTTCTGGAACCGCAAGGTCGACGCGGTCGTGACGTTGCCCGACACCGTGCGCCTACCGCCACTCGAGCCGGCGACGGTGTCGCCGCGCTTCGACGGGCTGCTCCTGCGCACGGACGGCGATCGTCCGACGGCGCGGCTTGTCGTCGCCCCGGCGGAGCTCGAGCTCGCCGGCCAGCCGATCTCCGCTGCGTCACCGTCCACCGACCTCAACGGCCTCACGCTCTGGCAGGCCGACACGCCGCTGCGGGTGGTGACGCGCAGGGACGGCTTCCAGCCGAACGGCGACATCGACGGCGCGCCCGGGATCGTGACCGTGTTCGGCTGCGGTCCGGGGCAGCTGCAGCTGACCCTGCTCGGCAAGGCCGGTGCAGAGGTCTCCGTGACGGCCAACGAGATCCCGCGCAGGCAGTTCCGGCTCGCGAACGGCGACGTGTGGATCGGGAGCATCGCCGCGCCGCCCGACGCCGACGGTCGCGCGCCCTGTGTCTTCAGCATCTCGTCGCCCGGCCTCGTCGGGTCGACGGTCGTCGAGTGGGCGCCGGCGACGCCCTAGGAATCAGGTCTCGAGCTCGTCCTCGTCGGGCTCGCCGAGCACCTCGATCGCGTCACGAGCAGCCTCGAGCGACGTCTCGGGCACGAGCACCGTGAAGCCGTCGTCCTCGGCGTCGGCCTGGAGCTCCGAGTCGATCCCCGCCGCCACCAGCAGCGCCTGGATCTCCTCGCCCTCGGTCACGTCCCCCGCGACCGCCAGCTGCACCATCTGCGTCATGAGGGGGAGGGTACTTCAGCCTTGCGCGTGCGTGCGCCGCTCTTCACGAGCTCGGGCGGCCCACGCTCGGGGAACGGGATGTCGACGACGTCGAAGTCGCGCGGCACGACGGTGTCGGCGAAGACCTCGCGCGCCTCGCGCTCCACGTCGCCGCCGAAGTACCGGCTCGAGATGTGCGTCAGGGCGAGCAGCTTCACGCCCGCGTCGCGGGCGACGCCGGCCGCCTCGCGCGCGGTCGAGTGATCGGTCTCGCGCGCGCGCTCGACGTCGTCGTCGAGGAACGTCGCCTCGTGGACGAGAAGGTCGGCGCCCGCGGCCGCGTCGACCACCGACTGCACGGGCGCGGTGTCGCCGCTCAGCACGACGGTGCGACCCGGCCGCGCGGGGCCGAGCACCTGCGCCGGTGCGATCACCCGCCCGTCGGGGAGCGTCACCGCCTCGCCGTCCTGCAGCAGCCCGCGCTGCGGCCCGGAGGGGACGCCGAGCGCATCGGCGACCTCGACGTCGAAGCGGCCCGGCCGCTCGTGCTCCACGAGCGCGTAGCCGAGCGCGCCGGCGCCGTGACGGACCGCCACCGCGCGCAGGTCGTAGCCGTCGCGCGGGAGCGTCTCCCCCGGCCGCAGCTCGACGATCTCGTACGGATAGGTGAGCTTGCCGAAGATCCTGCGCAGGGAGCCCATCAGGTCGGCGAGCCCCCGCGGGCCGTACAGCGTCAGCGGCAGCTCACGGCCGCGGAGGGCGAACGTCTTCAGCATCCCGGGCAGGCCGAGGAAGTGATCCGCGTGGAAGTGGGTGACGAAGATCTCCTCGAGGTCGATCAGGCCGACGTCCGAGCGCAGCAGCTGCCGCTGCGTGCCCTCGCCGCAGTCGAACAGGAGCCGCTCACCGCCGCGGCGCACGAGCGTCGCCGAGGGGGCGCGCCGGGCCGTCGGCGTCGAGCCCGCGGTCCCGACGAAGACGACGTCGAGGTCCATGCGGCCGATTATCCCGGAGGCGCCGCGCCGGGACGCCTACGGCAGCACGAGCACCTGGCCGGGGACGATCGTCGTCCCCTCCAGGCTGTTGCGCTCGCGCAGCTCCCAGACGCCCTCGCGGGGATCGGCGTAGCGCGTCGCCGCGATCGACCAGAGCGTGTCGGCGGGCTGCACGACGTAGCGGCCCTCCGGCCCGGAGGCGTCGGAGGAGCGGGCGAAGGTCGCCCACAGGAAGACCGCGGCCGCCACGAGAATGAGGATTCGTCCGAACATGTGTTCGCCATGATGCACGAACACGTGTTCGCCGTCAAGTCGGCAGCGCCACCAGCGACAATCACCCGGCGACGAAGGGGCGGCTCCGGAAGATGGCGACGCGCTGCGGGTTCAGCTTCGCCGCCACCCGGACGACGAGCACGTGCCGCCCCCGGCGCGGGCGCGCCGTGTGCTGCAGCGGCGGCCGCCGGTACGCGTTGACGGTCCCGGCCGCGCGCAGGAACGTGGCCGCCCGGGCGAGCGGCATCCGGGCGGGGACGAGACCGGCCCGGACGACGACGTCCTCGGCCGCCGTCGCCCCGAACCAGAAACGGCGGGTCGCGTTCGCCTGCACGCGCCGGACGCCGCCGAACCGCACGACCACGCCGTCGGGCCGGCGGAGCGGCGACCAGCGGCGCAGCTTCCCGGCGCAGCGGCCGCCCGTGGCGGCGATCGCCGCCGTCACGGCGTCGTGCGCGGGCCGCGCGGAGCCGTCGACCCGCCGGAGCGCGGATTGCCAGCCCTCGAGCGCCTCGTCGTCGTAGTAGCCGAAGAAGTTGAGCTCGGCGACGGCGGGATCGCAGGCGACGAAGCGGACCAGCTGCTCGTAGATGGCCGCCTGCGCCGCCTCTGAGGTGACGGTCACGTTCTCGGCGCCCGCGTAGCCGCGCGCCGGATCGACCGCCACCTGCCAGCCCACCTCGTCGAGATAGAGCTTGAGCCCGCCGCGCGTCGTCGGTTGCGGCGTCCCCGCGAACGCGTCCCAGAGCGCCTGCTTCACGCGGCCCAGCTCGTGCAGGCCCGCGTTGGGCCAGGAGTACCTGAACCCGAACGGCACCGAGAAGTCGCTCGGGCTCGGATACGGGTGGAAGCTGAAGCCGTCCATCAGCGGCGCGGATCGTCCGCTCCTGCGGTACCACGCCCCCAGGGAGGAGAGGAAGTGCATGGGCGAGGCCTTGCCGGTGCGGCCGGGCGCGCGGTCGCCCCGTGGCGACGCGCCGACCCCCAGCACCCTGATCTCGCTCGAGACCGTCTTCAGGGCGTCGTACCCCGCCGCGAGGTACGGCCCGAACGACGCGCCCGAGTAGATCCGCCCGCGGCCGTCGCCCTGCGGTCGCCAGAACGTGTTCAGGTTCGGCTCGTTCCCGACGATGTAGGTCGTCACCTGCGGGAACGCCCGCGCGACGCTCTCCAACCAGACGGCGAAGGCACGAGCTGCGGCGCCGCGCCCGACCGCGCTCGGCGGGTAGGGGTAGACGGCGAACACGGGCCTGACGCCGGCAGCCGCCGCAGCGCTCACGGCGCGCTCGAGGACGTCCCGTTCGGCGATCTCGCTCGAGCCGGGCGTCCAACGGACGGTGATCACGTTCTGCGTCAGCCCGGCCGCCGCCATCTGCGCGAAGAACTGCGCTCCCGCGTCGGCCGCGTACTTGCCGGTGTCGTCATTGGCGCCGAAGTCGACGGCGGCTGCGGTCGTCGCGAAGCAGAGCCCGCACGCGAGCGCGAGCGCGGCGATGAGCTTGTGCAAGGTGCGCCTCTCTGGGTCCCGGTGAGTCGTGCCGGCGTGACTATCGGCTGTTCGCCGCGCCAGCTCGAGTGCCTGCCGCCGGCGGTGGCCCGAGCGCCGCCAGAACCGCGTCGAGCAGCCGCTCGGAGCCGAAGCGGAC
>DASUOK010000195.1:0-5419 GCA_036276675.1 Gaiellaceae bacterium
CCGCCGGCGCCGACCGTCGTCCCGAGCCCGTGCGGCAGCGCCCGCGCCCAGCCGAGCGCATCGACCGCCTCGAGCGCCTCCTCGAGCCGCTCGTCCGACGCGCCGGGCCGCGCGAGCCGGAGGTTGTCGGCGAGCGTGCCAACGAAGACGTGCTGCTCCTGGGTCACGAGGGCGACCTCGCGGCGCAGCGTCTCCAGCGGCAGCTCGACGAGGCTGACGCCGCCGACCTCGACCCGGCCGCTCCGGGGCGGGTGGATGCCTGCGAGCAGCCGGCCGAGCGTCGACTTGCCGGCACCGGAGGGCCCGACGACCGCGACGCGCTCGCCCGGCCGTAGATCGAGGTCGATCCCGTGCAGGACGTCGCGGTCGGGCACGTAGGCGTAGCGGACGTCCTCCGCGCGCAGGACGTCGCCGGCCGGCTGCTCGCCGCTCTCCGTCCGGTCCGCCGGCACCCCTGCGATCCCCACCAGCCGCGCGAACGAGGTCGCCCCGACCTGGATCTCGTCGAGCCACGAGATCAGCCGGTCGACCGGGTCCGCCAGCTGGACGACGTAGAGCGCGACCGCCGTCACCTCGCCGATCGAGGCGTGCCCGTTCGAGACGAGCCAGCCGCCCCACGCCAGCGAGACGGCCACCGGCAGCACGTACGCGAACTCCGCCGTCGGGAACCAGACGGTGCGGAGGTACAGGGTTCGGCGCTCGGCGCGGTACGCCTCGGCGAGATCGTCGTCGAGCCGGCGCACGCGCTCCTCGCGCAGGCCGAGCGCGTCGATCGTGCGGCCCCCGTCGACCGTCTCGCCGACGGTGCCGGTGAGCCTCGCGTAGGCGGCGCGCTCCCAGAGGTAGCCCGCCGGCGCGCGCTTCAGGTACCAGCGGGTGCCGAGCCAGAGCGCCGGAACGCCCGCGATGCAGGGGATCGCGGCGAGCGGATTGACCCAGACGGCGGCCGCCACGGTCAGGACCGTGGTGACGGCCGCGATCAGCGTCTCGGGCACCGCGAACCGGATCGTCCGCGCGAGCGAGTCCACGTCCGACGTCGTCCGCGAGACGAGGTCGCCCGTGCCGGCCCGCTCGACCGTCGAGAGCGGCAACGAGAGCACACGGCGCATGAAGTCCTCGCGCAGCTCCGCGAACATCGTCTCCGAGAGCACGAACGAGGCACGCCGCGCGAACCACGTCAGGATCGTCTGCGCCACGAGGAAGCCCGCGAGCACGAGCACGAGCTTGTCGATGTAGGCACGCGTCGTCCCCTCCTCGACGGATTGGACGAGCCGGCCGAGCAGCGGCGGCCCGGCGAGCCCCGCCGTCGCCGCGAGGGCGTGCAGGCCGACGACGCCGGCGAGGCCCAGACGGTGCCGGCGGCCGAGGCGGGCCGCCTGCGCGCGCAGCTCGGGGCCGTCCGCGATCGGCAGCAGCTCGCTCACTCCTCCTCCCCCCGCGTCACCGTGTCGCGGTAGCCGCGGCTGGAGGCGAGCAGCTCGCGGTGCGTCCCCTCCGCGACGACGCGGCCGCCCTCGATCAGGGCGACCCGGTCGGCCTGGTCGAGCACGAGCGGGCTCGTCGTCACCACGACGGTGGTGCGGCCGGCGCGGGCTTCCCGCAGGCGCCGCGCGATGCGCGCCTCCGTGTGGGCGTCGACAGCGCTCGTCGGCTCGACCAGCACGAGCGTCTCCGCCTGCGACAGCAGCGCGCGGGCGAGCACGAGCCGCTGGCGCTGCCCGCCGGAGAACGAGCGGCCCCGCTCGTCGACCTGCGCGTCGAGGCCCGCCGGCAGTGCCTCGATCACGTCCTCAGCGTTCGCCACGGCCACGGCCGCGTACACCTCGTCGTCGTCCGCCCGGGCCCACGGGTCGAGCTCGCGCCGGAGCGGCCCCGAGAAGAGCAGCGGGTCGGCCTCGCTGACGACGATGCGGCGGCGTACGGCGTCGACCGGCAGCTCGGCCAGGCCGACGTCGCCCAGGAGCACGCCGTCGCCGTCATCGAAGCGCCCGAGCCGGTCGGCGATGGCGACCGCATCGTCCGGGACGGAGGCGACCAGGCAGGTGAGCGTCCCGGGACGAACGACGAGGCCGGAGGCCGTGTCGACGAGGGGCACGCGGGCCGGCGGCTCCGGCGCAGGCGTGGCCGGATCGCTCACCTCGGGCTCGACGGCGAGCACGTCGAGCATCCGGCGGGCGCCGACGAACGCCCGCGTGAGCTTGTCGACCGCCTCGGCGGCGGTGCGCAGCGGAATCACGAGGAAGGCGGCGTAGCCGTAGAACGCCACCAGCTCGCCGACGCCGATCCGGCCCGAGAGGGCGAAGCGCGCCCCCAGCCAGGTGACGAAGACGACGAAGAGGCCCGGCACGAGCACCTGCGCCGCGTCGAGCGTCGACTGCGGCAGGGCGACCCGGACGCCCGCCTGCCGCACCTGCTGCGAGCGGGCGTGGTAGCGCTCGAAGAAGGCGTCCTCGCCGCCGATCCCACGCAACACGCGCAGCCCCGCGGCGGTGTCGGCGCCGAGCGCCGTCAGCCGCCCCACCTCCTCCCGCTGGTCGCGCTGCCGCCTTTGCAGCGGCCGGATGATCCCGCCGAGCGTCGTCACGAGGACCGGCACGCCGACGAGCACGACGAGGCCGAGCACGACCGACGAGGAGAGCAGGATCACCGCGACGACGACGTAGGAGACGACGGCGCCGGCCAGGCGCGCGGTGATGTCGAACGCGCCACCGGCGCGCATCGCGTCGTTCGACACCGTCGCCACGACCTCACCGGTGGAGATCCGCCCGCGCACGGCGGCGCCCGATCGCGCCGCGTGGTGCGAGACGATCTGGGCCAGCCGGAACGACGCCTGCAGCCAGTTCGACACCGCGACGCGATGTCGCATCACGCCGGCGGCCGCCTGCACGAGGCCGAGCCCGAGGAGGAAGGTCGCCCAGAACGCGAGCGCGCGGGTGTCGTCGTCGACGATCCCGTCTGCGATCGCGCGGCCGATCGCGAACGGCATCAGGGCCTGCGCGACCATCCACACGATCCCGAAGACGACGCCGAGCAGGAGCGTCGGCAGCTGGAGGCGGCCGACCCAGAGCAGGAGCCGGAGGGGCGAGCGCGTGTCCGGGCGGCCGGGATCTCGGAAGGGCAGGTCGCGCACTGCGTCAGTTGAAGCGGCGCTGTGCCTCGTCGAGCCCGTCGCGCGAGAGCGTCTCGACCGCGTCGGCCGCCCGCGCCACGAGAGACTCACCGTCGTCCTCCGGCGCGAAGGGCGACAGAACGTAGTCGGCCACCGGGCGACGGTCGCCGCGGCCCGGGCGGCCCACGCCGACCCGCAGCCGCAGGAAGTCGGCGGTGCCGAGCGCCTGCTTGACCGAGCGCAGGCCGTTGTGGCCGGCGAGGCCGCCGCCGAGCCGCGCCTGCAGCCGCCCCGGCTCGAGATCGACGTCGTCGTGGACGACGGCGATCGCCTCGGGCGCGACCTTGAAGAAGCGTGCGGCCGCCGCGAGCGAGCGGCCGGAGTCGTTCATGTACGTCTCGGGCTTCAGCACGGCGAGCTTGCGCCCGTCGAGCCGGACCTCGGCGAGTTGCCCGGAGAACTTCTGCCGGTACGAGCCGCCGTGCCTGCGCACGAGCTCGTCGGCCACGAGCCAGCCGACGTTGTGGCGGTCACGCGCGTGCTCGCGCCCGGGGTTGCCGAGACCGACCACGAGCAGGTCGAGGGTCGAGGCCTGCTCGCCCCGACGAAGGAAGCGCACGACCTAGTCCTGGGTGGTGCCGGGCTCGCCCGCGGCGTCGCCGCCGGCAGCCTCGTCCGCGGCGCCCTCGGGCGCCTCACCCTCGAGCTCGCCCTCTTCGCCCTCGGCGGCCTCCTCGGCCGTCTCCTCGGGCTCGACCTCGCGCGTCGGCGCGGTCACCGTGGCGATGACCGTGTCGTGGAGGTCGTCGAGCAGGGTGACGCCCTCGGGGGCGCTGACGTCCTCGAGCCGGAGCGTGTCGCCCATCTCCATGGCGCTCACGTCGACGTCGATCGACTCGGGGACCTCCATCGGCAGCGCCTCGACGTTGATCGCAGTCGACGGCTGCGAGAGCACGCCGCCCTCGCGGACGCCGGGAGCGTCCTCGGCGCCGACGAGGTGGACCTGGACCGCGGCCTGGATCGGCCGGTCGAGCCGCACCTCCTGCAGGTCGATGTGCGCGACGTGGCCGCGGATCGGGTGCCGCTGGTACTGCTTGAGGATCGACGGGTGCGCACCGCTCTCGCCGTCGACGACGACGTCGAGCACGGCGTGGAGCCCGGAGTCGGTGGTGAGCGCCGCGCGCAGGGCGCGCTCCTCGACCACGAACGGGCGCGGGCTGCCGTTGCCGTAGAGCACGCCGGGCACCAGCCCCTGCCGGCGCAGACGCCGAGACTCGGGGGAGCCGAGGCGCCCCCGTTCCTGCACGTCGAGACGAAATCTGTCGCCGGACACGGCGGCGGATTGTAGCGGAACCGCCGCGGACACCCCGGCCCGGCGTACCGGATGGATCGCTGTCCTCTCCCCCCGCCGTTCGCGTCGGTCGACCGGAAATCCTGGTCATGCGCGGGTGTTCCTCCGGGTGTGTGACGTGCGAGCCTCTGCCGTCTGGGGCGAGCACCAGCGGGCCGCCGTTGGGCGCTCGCCCCTCACGGGGAATCCGCGCACACACCTCCGGCGTTGATATCGACCGTGGGGTGTTCGCAGGCCGCAACGAGGGCGGCCCCTCCGTGCGGCCTGCGAAGACTCCACACGCACGCACCTCGGCGTCGCGCGCGTCCGGTTGAGCGCTCGGAGCGTCAGCGAGGCAGCTCGTGCTCGCGCCCGGCCGCGGCTGCGCGGAGCTGCGAGCGCAGAACGTCGATGCGCTCGTGCAGCGTGCGCCGTTCGTCCGAGAGCTGGCGTTCGATGCGTCGATACAGGGAGAGACGATCAGCCGTCGCCTGCCGCGCACGTCGACCGCCGACCCCGTCACGTCGAACGTCCATGCGGTCGTGAAGACGTTCTCGTTCCCGCGAGAGCTCACGCTCGCGGCGCTCGAGCAGTACGAGCTCGCCGGTCAGAGCGTCCACGTCGTGTCGCCCCTCGGTCCCCATCGTCCCCATCCTCCCCGAGTTCGTCGGCAAATCGTCAGTCGCGGAGACCGGGGCTCTCTAGAGGCGGATCCGGCCCGCGAGCAGCTTGGCCAGGCGCACCTCGGCGGCGTGGGCCGGGATCCGGTCCGCGTATGGCGCCCAGACCTCCAACGAGACGCCGGTTCTGCCGCGACCGAAGGCGATCGAATCGACCAGGATCCGCACGGGCCTTGTCCCTGGCGTGGCTGTGACGTCCGCGATCATCCGGATCCGGACAGCAGCACGGCCGATCCGAGGAAACTGCGTCCGCTTCACCGAGACCACCGTGAACGCGGGATCCGCGTCGGCGGCGATCAT
>DASUOK010000196.1:0-3552 GCA_036276675.1 Gaiellaceae bacterium
CTTCTACGGCGACCTGCTCGGCCTGCGCGAGGTGGCGAAGCCGGCCGCGCTCGCAGGGCGCGGCGGTGTGTGGTTCGCGTGCGGGAGCCAGGGCGTTCACGTGGGGGTGGAGCAGGGGTTCTCGCCGGCGCGCAAGGCGCACCCAGCATTCCACGTCTGCGACTACGACGCGCTGACGCAGCGGTTGCGCGCCGCGGAGGTGGAGGTTGTCGACGACGGCTCGCTCCCCGGTGTGCGGCGCTGCTACGTCCACGACCCGTGGGGCAACCGGCTCGAGCTCGTCGCGCAGCAGTGACGACCGCGCTGCCGACGGTTCCCGCGGTTTAGGCTCCGGGCGTGCACCTGTTCGGCGTCGAGCGCGCGAAGGAACGGCTGGCCGCGGCCGGCGGCGGGTACGAGATCGTGCACGAGTCCCCGGGGCTCGAGATCGGCGTGTACGTCCTCGTCGCTCCCGAGCCGGACCGCCAGCAGCCGCACGACGACGACGAGGTCTACGTCGTGCTCGAAGGGCGCGGCGTGCTCGAGGTGGAGGGCGTGGCGACGCCGCTCGAGGAGGGTGAGGGCCTCTTCGTGCCGGCGGGAGCCGAGCACGGCTTCACGGGCTACGAGCAGCTGGCCGTGCTCGTGATCTTCGACCGGCCGAAGGAGTGACACCGGAGACCGAGGTCGTGGTCGTCGGCGCGGGCGTGATGGGCCTCGCCACGGCACGGGCGCTCACCGGGGCGGGGCATCGGGTCACCGTCCTCGAGCAGTTCCGCCTCGGTCACGACCGGGGCTCGAGCCACGGCTCCTCGCGCATCGTCCGTCTGTCGTATCCCGAAGCACGGTGGGTGCGGCTCGCCCAGGAGGCGTATCCGCTCTGGCGGCAGCTCGAGGCGGAGTGCGGCCGCACGCTGCTCGAGCAGCGCGGCGCCATCGACCTCGGCGACTGGCAGCCGAACCGTGACGCGCTCGCCGCCTGCGGCGTCCCGTTCGAGGTGCTCGAGCCGGCCGAGCTCGCGCGCCGTTTCGGGATCACCGCCGACGGCCCGGCGCTCTTCCAGGCCGATGGTGGTATCGCGCGCGCCGATCTCGTGCTCGAGGCGCTGCTCGCGGCCGCGATGGCCGCGGGTGCGGAGCTGCACGAGGGCGTGCGGGTGGAGGCGATCGAGCGTGACCGCGACTCGGTGACGGCAGGTGGCGTGCGGGCGCGTGCGGCCGTGGTGACCGCAGGGGCGTGGGCCCCGGCACTGATCTCGATCGACGCGACGCCGACGATCGAGACGTCGTCGTACTTCGCCCTCGAGGAGCCGCTGCCGTCTCTGATCGACACGAGGGGAGGAGCGGGACACGGCTACGCCCTCCCGGCACCCGGGGCGGGGCTGAAGGCCGGCCTCCACCAGTCCGGACCCCCGGTGGATCCCGACCTGCCGCTCCCGCCCGACGAGGCGATCCTGGAACGGACCGCGGAGTGGGTGCGGCGCCGGTTTCCCGGCGCCGGCGAGCTCGTGCACTCGGAGACCTGCCTCTACACGACGCGCGCGGAGGACGAGTTCCTCCTGGAGCGGCGCGGCCGCGTCGTCGTCGGCTCGCCGTGCAGCGGACACGGCTTCAAGTTCGCTCCCGCGATCGGCGCCCGTCTCGCCGCGCTCGCGGCCGAGGCGCTCGACGACGGCTAGCGGAACAGGTCGCGCTCGGGCGGCATCAGGAGGTCGCGCCCGCTACCGTCGCCGCGCACGTCGAGCCCGCGGATCACCGCCGCCGGCGTGCCGCTCGTCTTGCCGAGCACGAGCTCGGCCGTCGACGCGAGCTCGTCGGCGACCGCGATCTGCGTCGCGTGGAGCTCGTAGCCGGCGGCGTCTCGCCTGCCACGGAGGTCGCGCAGCGCGGTCAGGCCGGCGACGCCGAGCGCGACGTCGGTCGTCCCCTGCCGCCAAGCACGGCCGAAGGAGTCGCTGACGACGACGCCCACCTCACGGCCAATGCGCTCGCGCAGGCCGGCACGGATGCGCCTGGCGGAGGCGTCAGGGTCGAGCGGGAGCAGGACGAGCGTGCCCTCGCCCTTCGCGTTCGAGGCGTCCACCCCCGCCGAGGCGCACACGAAGCCGTGCCGCGTCTCGGCGATCACGAGCGGCGGGCGCGAGCGGACGACGCGGACCGACTCGTCGAGGATCACCTGGAGGAGGCGAGGGTCCCGCTCGCCCCCGGCCAGCTCACGCGCGCGCTCCGATGCTTCGACCTCGTCGAGCCGGACGACGCGCCCTTCCGCCTTCGACACGACCTTCTGCGCGACGACGACGACGTCGCCGTCCTCGAGCCCGCCCGCCCGCTCGGCTGCCGCGGCGAGGAGCGCGGCGAGATCGTCGCCCGCCTCGACCTCCGGTATCCCCTCGAGCGCGAACGCGCGCAGCTCGGTGATCAATGCAACCCGGTGACGCGGAGGCCGGCGTGAGCCTTGTAGCGCTTGTTCACGTTCACGATCACAGCCGTCATGCCCTCGAGCGCGCGCGCGCTGTCGAGCGGGCCGGCGTCGATCGCGCGACCGGACACGAGCCGTCCGGCGAGCTCGAGCGCGAGCGCCTTGGCGGGCGCGTCGTCGCCGCAGACGAGCGCGTCCTCGTCGGGCGGCTCCTCGGCGAGGCTCGCGGCCGCAAGCGAGTGGAGGCCGGCGACGACGGGCGCGTCGAGCTCGTCCTCGATCCGCTTCGCGACGGAGGTGGCCTCTGCCGTCGGCTTCACGCCGCCCGGGCCGAACGAGAGCTCCGCGCAGACGGACAGCACGGGCGTGGAGCCAATCGACTGACGCAGGTCGCGCGCGGTGCCGACCGCCGCGTCGGCCTTGACGGCGAAGACGACGAGGTCGACGCCGCGAACCGCGTCGTCGTTGTTCGCCCCCTCACAGCCGATCCCCGCAGCCGTCGCGCGCGCGCGCTCCGCGTCGCGGGAGCCGATCACGACCTCGATCCCGGCATCGACGAGGCGCTGGGCGACGGCCGTGCCGAAGCTGCCGGTGCCGCCGACGACGGCGACTCTCACGCGGCGGCCTCGAGCACGGCCTCGGCGAGGCGGCGGGACGCCGCGGCGTCGGTCATCAGCGTGCGCGCGACCACGCGCCGCACGGCGAGCTCCCCCGCCGGATCGGACTCGTCGACGACGAGCGCGTCGATCAGGCCCTCGTAGCAGGAGGCTACGTGCGCGGGACCTGTGCCGCCGGCCATGCGGGCGAGCATACGGTCTGCCGGGCCCTTCACCGCGCGACCGCCGACGAGCGGGCTGACGGCGACGCACGGCACGGTGCGTGACACGAGCGCCTCGCGGACGCCGCCGACGGCGAGGATCGGCCAGATGCTGACGTACGGGTTGCTGGGTGCGATCAGGATCGCATCCGCTGCTGCGAGCGCCTCGAGCACGCCGGGCGCCGGCCCAGCGTCTCCCTCGAAACGGACGCCGTCGACTTCGTCGCGATGGCCGCGCCCGACGAACCACTCCTGGAAGGGGAAGCTGCCGGCCGGCGTGTCGAGCCACGTCCGCTGCCGGTCGTCCGTCGCCGGCAGGATGCGCGCCTCGATCCCG
>DASUOK010000197.1:0-12576 GCA_036276675.1 Gaiellaceae bacterium
CGTCGCCGCCGACGAGCTGGGCGTCGGAGGCGAGCACGGCCCCCCGCAGGATCTCGAGCAGCGCCGGGGACGGCTCGTACGGCGCACCGCGGTACGAGAACGAGCCCTCCGGTGCGTATCCGGCTCCGGACACGTCGACGAGCTCGCCGGCCACCAGCAGCTTCCGCGCCGTCATCTCGTCCTTCGTCAGCGTGCCGGTCTTGTCGGAGCCGATCACCGTCACGCTGCCCAGCGTCTCGGTGGCAGGGAGCCGTCGTATCAGCGCGTTGCGCTTCGCCATCCGCGTCGCGGCGAGCGTCAGCGAGATCGTGACGACCGCCGGCAGCGCCTCGGGGACGACCGCGACCGCGAGCGCGGTCCCGAACAGCAGCATCTCCACGAACGGCTCGTCGCGGAGCAGCCCGAGCGCGACGACGACGAGCACGACGGCGAGGCCGGCACGCGCCAGCACGCCCGCCACCCGGTCGAGGTTCCGCTGGAGCGGTGTCTTGGCTGTCTCGATCCCCTGCAGCAGGTGGGCGATCCGGCCGAACTCCGTCTCCATCCCGGTCGCGACCACGAGCGAGCGCCCCCGCCCGTACGTGACCGCGGTGCCGGCGAAGAGGCTGTTCCTGCGGTCGGCGACGGCGACGTCCTCGCCGTCGAGTGCCTCGGTTCGCTTCGAGACGGGGACCGACTCGCCCGTCAGTGCCGCCTCCTCGACCTGCAGGTTCACCGACTCCGTCACGCGGGCGTCCGCCGGCACCTTGTCGCCCGCCTGCACGAGCACGAGGTCGCCCGGCACGAGGTCGCGCGCCGGCAGCTCGACCTCTTCCCCGTCGCGCACCACGGTGGCGGTCGGCGCGGCGAGCTCGCGCAGCGCCTCGATGGCGCGCTCGGCGCGGTACTCCTGTACGAAGCCGAGCACGACCGCGAAGAGGACGATGACGGTGACGACCACGGCCTCGGTCGCGTGCCCCAGCGCCGCCGAGAGGGCGACGGCGACGAGCAGGATCAGGATGAGGACGTTCTTGAACTGATCGAGCAGCAGCCGCCAGGGCGGCACCCGGCGCGCCGCCTGGATCTCGTTGGGGCCGTGCTCGGCCAGCCGCCTGGCCGCCTCCTCGCCGCCGAGGCCACGCGTCGCGGACGTCTCGAGACGAGCGGCGACCTCGTCCGGATCGAGCGCGTGCCACGCGGCCGCCGGGCCGTCCGCGCGCGCCGCCACGAGCCCGTCCGGACCGGCGCTCAAGCCGCGTACTGCGTGGCGCGAACGACGAGCACGGAGCTGCGAGCGGCGTAGACGACCCGCTCGCTGACGCTGCCGAAGTGGCGTCGTCCGTGGGCGCCCTTGTTGCCCACGACCAGCAGGTCGCACTCGCCGGCCGCCGAGCCGAGCGCGGTGGGAGCATCGCGCGGGTCGAGGAGCACGTCGGCGTGCTCACGGGCGAAGACGCTCTCGTCCACCTTCTTGCCGCCGAGCGCGACCACCCGCTGGAGCTCGACGCCGAGACGCGAGGCGAGCGACTCCGCCGCGCGCGCTGCGAGCGTCGACGCCGGTGAGCCGTCGATGCCGACGACGATCTGCTTCGGCTTCGAGGCGCCCCAGCCGTGCCGCGCCACGAGGACCGAGCACGGCGCGTCGCGTAGCACGGCGGCGTCGAGCGTTCCGAACAGGCGGGCGGTCAGACGCCGATGCGGGTGAACCCCGACTGCCACGAGCGTCGCCTTCGTGGCGCGCGCCTCCGCGAGCAAGGACTCCCGCGCGCGGCCCGACACGAGCCGGGCGGACGACGGCTCGAGCAGCGCCCGCGCATGCTCCAGGGCCGCGGCCGTGGCTGCCGTCAACCCGTCGGCGGCGAAGACCGCCGCCGCTCCCGCCTGGGACGCCGGTGCCCGCTCGGCGACGCCGAGGAGCTCGAGGTGGCAGTCGTCCGCGCAGAGGCACTTCGCCTGCGCGGCGGCGACGAGGCTCTCGGGCGTCTCGTCGACCTCGACGAGGATTCGGTCGAAGACGTCGACGCGCTCGTCGGCTGTTCGTGCGTCCGCGGGTGTGGGCATCTCCCCTCCGGGTCCGGGTGACACTGGCTCGCAGGTCTCTCCCGCCCCGAAGGACCGCGGCGCCGGGCCAACGATCGGCCGGCATGACGACGACGCGCCCAGGGATACTCCCCTACGCGGCCGATCCTACCAAGGTGCCTAGCCTCGCGTCGTCGTCGCAGGCGCCTGCCGCCGCAGTACCGAGCTGTACCGCTCGTGTGTTTAGACGTTCATTTCTGGGACATCACTGTCTCGGATCGAGTACCCGCTCGGTTCGTACGACGCAAACCGAACGGCCGCCGGCTCTCGTCATGCGAGGGCGGCGGCCCAACACGAGGGGGATCTAGATGAAGCTCAAACTGGGCCTTGTCCTTGCCGTGCTCACCGTTGCGCTCGCCAGCGTGGCTGCCTTTGCGGCTCCGCCCGCGAGCGCGGCCCCGCCCACCGCCACGGCCACCGCCACGCTCACCAATGCGGGCCAGGTGGTCGAGGGCACGCTCTCGAATCTGCAGGTCGTGAACCAGGCCGGTCAGCTGGTGCTGACTGGGACGTTCACCGACACGGCGGGCAACATCACGAACTTCTCGACGCCGATCCTCGACGCCACGGCTTCCAACCGGTGCCAGATCCTCGACCTGACGCTGGGGCCGCTGGATCTGAACCTGCTCGGTCTCGTCGTGCACCTCGACCAGGTAGTCCTGACGATCGAAGGCGAGCGCGGTCCCGGCAACCTGCTCGGGAACCTGCTCTGCGGCGTCGCCGGACTGCTCGACAGCGGCGCGTCCACCAACGTGATCGCGAATCTCCTGAACCAGCTGCTGGGGCTGCTGAACCTCTAACGCAGCTTCGCCCAGCCGTTTCGGGGCTGAACGAGGACGGAAGGGGCGGCCGGATCGGCCGCCCCTCCGCTTCTCGACCACCGGAGCAGTCGTTCGCGTACCGGCTACACGTTCGCGTGGCGGCGGTAGAGCTCCGCGCGTTCGAGCGCCGCCGCAGCCATGTCAGCCAGGTGCAGCGCGATGGCCTCGTCGGCCTCGGTGAAGTCGCCGCGGCCCTTCTCGGCGAGCTGAAGGAGCCCCGACTGGCGGCCGTCCAGCGCCGTGATCGGCACCGTCAGCACGTTCGAGCGGGCTGGGAGCGCCCGGAGCGCCGGCTCTCTCGCCCAGCGCGACCGTGAGAGCCGGCTCGGCAGCGCCGGAGCAATGCGCTCGAGGTGCTCCGCCACGCTCGGGTCGAGGGTCTCGCCCGACTCGTGATCGAAGGACGTGGCCCGCGCCCGCTCGTCCCCCGTGCCCCAGCTGGCGGTCGAGTACGACGCGGCGGTGAGCTCCCGTGCATGCTCGGCCACGAGCTGTAGCACTTCGGCGGCCGCGTCGGTGTGCCGGGCGCTGAGCGACGCGTCGGCGAGGAACGACGACAGTCGGCGCAGCATCGCCGCCTGGCGCCGCTCGGCCGCTGCCTCGACGGCAGCCTCCCGGTAGCCGCGGTGCACCATCTCGAACGCCGAGAGGATCTCCTGGAAGAACGCGGCTGCAGCCGCGATCACCTCCGGCATCCGCTCCCGGTCGACCGTTTCCAGCGACGACGCGAGCGCGTCGTGGTGGATCGCGGCGAGGTCGAGTGCACTCACACCCTCGGCCAGTGCCCTGCGGCCGAGCTCGTAGCCGTCGCGGAGCGTCGTCTCGCCGCGCTCGACGACGTGCAGGTGGAGCGCAGCCTCGTACTCGGAGCGGAACCGTCGTGGGGTGGTCATGGGCCGGCGCCGTCGGGCCGTTGCTCCCCGTGATGCTTCTCGTCGAGCAGACGCCGACGCTCGCGTAGGAGCTCGAGCTCGTCGCGCACCCGCCACTTCGTCATCGTGATCGTCGTCCCCGTGCCGCGCTCCGACTGAACGTCGAAGTCGTCCATCAGCCGCCGGGCACCGGGGAGTCCGAGCCCGAGGCCGCCTCGTGACGCGTAGCCGTGCTCCAGCGCTGCTTCGAGGTCGGCGATGCCCGGCCCCGAATCGGTGGCGGTGACCACCAGCCCGTAGCGGCTCTCCTCCTGGACGGGCTTCATCGTGATCTCGCCCTTGCCGACGTGGACGATGATGTTCCGCGCGATCTCGGAGATCGCCGTCGCGATCAGCGTCGCATCCGTGCGCGAGAACCCGAGCTCGAGGGCGAGTGCGCGGCCGTGTGCGCGTGCGGGCAGCATGTCCTCGTCGCGCGCGATCTCGACGCGGACCTCATTCGGCATCGCCGTCCTCCTCCACACGCTCGCCGAGGAGGACGAGGGCCTCGTCGAGATCCTTGGCGGTGCGCAACGGCTTGAGGTTGAGATCGAAGTGCGCCATCGCGATGGCGACGTCGGGCTGGATGCCGACGACGAGGGTCTCCGCGCCCCGCAGCCGGGTCGTGATCGCCATCGAGCGCAGCGACCGCGCCACGAACGAGTCGATGACGTCGAGGGCCGAGACGTCGACGATGACCGCCTGGAGCCGATGCCGTCCGACGCGCTCGGCGAGGTCGTCCCGGAGCGCGAGCACCTGCGCATCCGTCAGGTCCGACTGGATCGCCGCGATCAGCGCGTCGCCCTGGCGCAGGATGGCGACGGACACGTCGCTCAGGTCCGCTGGTCGGTGGCGGCGGCCTCTCCGCGGTAGCCGAGCAACCGCTCCGCCTCTTCCAGACCGCCCTGCAGATCGCCGACGGTCCGCATCTGCTCCAGGTCGACCCCCAGGTCGACGAGCGTCTGGGCGATCTTCGACGAGATGCCGGTGATGATGGCGCTGGCGCCCATCAGCCGCGCCGCCTCGACCGCCTGCACCAGATGGTTCGCGACCGTGAGGTCGATCGTCGCCACGCCCGTGATGTCGAGAACGACGACGCGAGCACGGTTCGACTGGATCGCTCCCAGGAGCTGCTCCGTCAGCTGCCGTGCCCGTTGCGAGTCGAGCATCCCGATGATGGGCAGCACCACGAGCCGGTCCCGAACCTGGAGGACCGGCGTCGACAGCTCGCGGATCGCGTCCTGCTGCTCGCGAATGACACGCTCGCGCTCCTCCACGAAGCTGACGCCGACCGTCACGGCGATCCTGTTCGCCGCCGGCTCGTAGGCGTCCAGGATGCGGTGCAGGAGCTCCGGATTGTCCTGATAGTGGACGAAGAGCGACCGGGCGAGGATGTCGCGCAGGAGCAGGACGATGCCGAGGACCTCGTCCGTGTCGACGCCGCGGGGGATGATTCGCTCCGAGAGATCGCGGGCGTAGGCCTGGAGCGTCTCGACGCTTCCGGTCTCGAGGGCGGCGACGTAGTTGTCGTAGACGGCCGTGACCTCGGAGAAGATCTCGTCGGGCGTCATCGCCGTCAGCAGGCCGGCGGCTGTGATCCGCTCCACCCACTGCTCGCGCAGACCGGTTCTGTTCTCGCGCAGGTAGGCGACGAGCTCCGGGAGCAGCGACTCGTCGCTCGCCGCCGCACGCTCCGAGGTACCGGTCTCCGCAGTCACCTTCTCACCATCGCCGCTCGGCCCGGGCGAGAAACGCGTCTACCCGTGCAAGGGGCGAACGACCGCCGCCTCTCACCGTTCTCGGGCTCCTTCGAGGAAGAGCCGCCGGATCGAGGCAATGGCGTCCTCGGTGCCCAGACGCCCGGCCGGGCCGCCCGCGAGGATCAGGCCGAGCAGCGACTCGGCGAGCCACCACGCGGTCATGTCGTCCCTCACCAGCCCCGCCGCCTGACCGCGCTCGATGACGGCACGCAGCGGGCTCATGATCGCCGTGTCGAACCTGTCGCCTCCCGGTCGCCCGCGTTCCCGCGCACCCAGGACGAGCAGCTCGCCGACCTCGACGAACACCCGAATCGTGCGCTCGATCGCCTCCAACGGCTCCACCTCGTCCACGCGCGACGCCCGCAGACGCTCGGCGGCATCCTCCACCACGACCTCGCGAAGCCGCTCGACCAGCGCGTCGCGGGTCGGGAAGTACCGATACAGCGTCCCGCGAGCGACACCGGCTGCCGCCGCGACATCGTTCATGCTCGCCCGGCCGCCGGTCGCCGCGAGCACGTGCGCCGCGGCGCCGAGGATCTCACCGGCAACGCGCTCCCTCAGCCCCGGCCGCGCAAGCGGCGCTGCCTTCTGACTCGGCGCCGGGGCAGGCTCAGACACGACTGTGCCCGCGGAGATGTTTAATCGCGCAGTGATGAGACATTACTGTACAACTACGATACCTTGAAGTCGCAACCTCGGAGGACTGACTCGATGTTGACGGCAGCGAAGCCTACGCCCTCGTCGGAACCGTACGTGAACCCGGTAGCAGGTGTGCACAGCCGCCTCCGAGGAGGCGAGAGGATCTACCGACACGTCAACGAGCGCATCCGCGAGCTCGAGCGGACGTACGACTTCGGCGAGCCTCTGCAGCTGTTCTGCGAGTGCGATACCGGCGGGTGCAGCGCGGCGATCGCCGTCGACCCAGGCTGCTACGAGGCAGTCCGCGTTCACGGCGGGCGATTCATCGTCGCCCCGGGGCACGCTCGGCCCGAGGTCGAGGCGATCGTCGAACGGGATCCCGATTACTGGATCGTCGAGGAGCGCTGAGATGCGCAGGGCCGCGGTGCGAGACGCAAACGGCGACGAGGCCATCCCGGACCTCAGCGCGCGGGGGAAGCCCCTCGAGTGGTCGGTCAAGCTGCCCGACGGCACCCGCTCCCCCTATCTCTTCCCACAGACGAAGTGGGACAATTGTGCGGACCTGCAGCGTGAGTTGGAACCGAATCGTCCGACCGATGAGGATCTGACGCGATGGCACCTGACCCGGCGGGAGTATGAGTACTTCCTCAGGTTCGCCGGCGCCCGGCCCACGGCCGGGCGGCCGGAACCGTGACGGCGGTGGGGCGAGATCCGCAGCGGGAGCTGCGCCCGCGGTGCTCCCGACACCGTCCTCGGACGCTCCACACGCTGATCCGCCGAAACGGGATCCCGTACGAGCTCGAGCGAGTCGTCTGCTCCCGTTGCGGCACCGTGCTCGAGGAACGGACTCTGCGCCGCGCCGACGCCTGATGCCGAGAGCCGACGGGACCGCTGTCGCTAGGTCAGCTCGGCCGACTCGCTCGTCCCGCCGCCACCCGCGTGCTGCTCGCGGAGGCGCCTGAACTCCTGAGCGACCTCGGCGAGCTCCTCGTCGGAGTGGTGCTCGAGCCCGACGAGGCTCGTCCGCGCCGCCTCGAGACCACGGATGAGCTCGTCCAGCTTCAGCTGCACGACGGCGTTGTCGCGGTTCTGGCTGAACTGGATCAGGAAGACGACGAGGAACGCCCCGATCGACGTCGCGGTGGCCGGCAGCACGAGCCACGCGTCCGAGAAGCCGACGAACGGGCCGATCGCGAGCCACAGCACGATCGACCCCGTCGCGAGCACGAACGCCCACGGGGATCCCACGAGGTCCGGCGAGCGCCGGGCGAAGCGGAGCAGCAGCTTCATCACGGCTCCTCTTCCGTCGCCGGGCCGGCGGTCAAACCTGCGCGTCGCAGGTGGAACCGAGCGCAGGGGTGGTCATAGATCCAGCCCTGGCAACGACTCTGTTTCAAAAGTCCCCGCACGGCAACGAACAGCTGCGGCTGCACGAGGCGCAGCTGCGGTTTCTGCGAAGAAGGAGGGGTCGAAGTGGCGCGGACGGTGCTCATCACCGGCGGTGCAGGCTTCATCGGTTCGCACCTGGCAGACGAGCTGCTGGCGCAGGGTGATCGCGTTCGGGTGCTCGACAACCTGGACGGCCAGGTTCACGCCGGCGGTGAGCGCCCCGGGTACCTGAGCTCGGAGGTCGAGCTCGTCCACGGCGACGTCCGCGACTCGGACGCGGTGCGGCACGCGCTCGACGGCGCCGACGCCGTCGTCCACCTCGCGGCGCGGGTCGGCGTCGGTCAGAGCATGTACGAGCTCGCCGACTACCAGAGCGTCAATGCGTTCGGGACGGGCATGCTGCTCGAGGCACTGCTCGACCGGCCGGTGGCGAAGCTCGTGGTCGCCTCCAGCATGAGCGTCTACGGCGAGGGCGCCTACGCCGGCCCGGACGGCCGCGTTCTCCCCGCCCGCGAGCGCTCCCGCGAGCAGCTCGCGCGCGGTGAATGGGAGCCGCGCGGGCCGAACGGCGAGGAGCTGCGGCCGGTACCGACACCCGAGACCAAGCAGCCGTCGCTCGCCTCCATCTACGCGCTCGGCAAGTACGACCAGGAGCGGATGTGCCTGATCTTCGGCGCCGCCTACTCGGTGCCCACCGTGGCGTTGCGCTTCTTCAACGTCTACGGCCCACGGCAGGCGCTCTCGAATCCCTACACGGGTGTCCTCGCCATCTTCGCGTCGCGACTCCTGAACGGGAAGCAGCCGCTCGTCTACGAGGACGGCAACCAGCGGCGCGACTTCGTCAGCGTCGACGACGTCGCGCGCGCCTGCCGCCTGGCGCTCGACTGCGACACGGCCGACGGAGAGGTCGTCAACGTCGGCAGCGGGCGCAGCGTGAGCGTGCTCGAGATCTTCGACGAGCTCCGCCTGGTGCTCGGCTCCGACGTCGAGGCGCGCGTGACCGCCCAGGCTCGCGCCGGGGACATCCGGCACTGCTTCGCCGACATCGCGCGCGCCCGCGACCTGCTCGGCTTCGAGCCTCGGGTCGGCCTGGAGGAGGGCATGCGCGAGCTCGCGGAGTGGCTCGGAGGCGAGGTGGCAGTGGACCGCGTCGACGACGCCGTGCAGGAGCTCGCGGCCAGGGGGCTGACGCTGTGACGCCGCCGCAGCCCCGGCTCGGCGTCGTGGAGTGGTTCGAGCTCGGCGAGCACCGGCGGGTCGAGCGGGTGATCGAGGGGCTCCGCGACCTCGGCATCGACAGGCTCCGCACCGGTCTCTCGTGGGCAGACTGGCACGCGCCGGGAGGCGCCGAGTGGTACGACTGGCTGCTCCCGAGGCTCGACGCGCAGTTCGAGCTGCTGCCGTGCCTCCTCTACACGCCGCCCTCCCTCGGCGTGGCGCCGCGCACCTCGGCGCCGCCCCGCCGGCCGCGCGACCTCGCCGATTTCGTCGACACCGTCCTCGACCGCTACGGCGAGCACTTCCGACGGATCGAGCTCTGGAACGAGCCGAACAACCGCGAGGAGTGGGACTGGACGCTCGACCCCGAGTGGAAGGTGTTCGGGGAGATGATCGTCGACGCCGCCCACTGGGCGCGTGAGCGCGGCTACGGCGTCGTCCTCGGCGGCATGAGCCCGATCGATCCGAGCTGGCTGTGGCTGATGGGCGAGCGGGGCGTGCTCGACGTCGTCGACGTCGTCGGCATCCACGGCTTCCCCGGCACGTGGGAGACCAACTGGGACGGTTGGGGGCACCATGTCGAGCTCGTGCAGGAGGCCCTCGACGCACACGGCTCGGAGGCCGAGATCTGGATCACGGAGGCCGGCTACTCCACCGTCCGGCACGACGACCTGGCGCAGCTGCGGTCGTTCCTCGACGTGCTCGAGGCGCCCGTGCCGCGCGTCTACTGGTACGCGGCCGAGGATCTCGCGGCCCGGCGCGCGGCGCAGGGAGGCTTACACGTCGACGAGCGTGACTACCACTTCGGGCTCCGCCGCGCGGACGGTGCACCGAAGCTGCTCGCGCGTGCCCTGTCGGAGGGCGGCGTCGCGGCGGTGCGCGAGACGGTTCACCTCGCGCGACGCTCCGTCGCAGCGGCGGGGCCGCTGGCGCTCGTGACGGGCGGCGCCGGCTTCGTCGGCACGAACGTGGCCGACCGGCTCGTGCAGGACGGTCACCGCGTGCGCGTGTTCGACAATCTCTCGCGCCCGGGGGTCGAGCAGAACCTGCGCTGGCTCCGCGAGCGCCACGGCGACCGGATCGACGTTCAGCTCGCCGACATCCGCGACCCACTGGCCCTGCAACGGGCGGTCGAAGGCATCGACCAGGTCTTCCACTTCGCGGCGCAGGTTGCCGTGACGACGAGCCTCGACGATCCGCGCGCCGACTTCGAGGTGAATGCCGGCGGCACCTTCAACCTGCTCGAGGCGCTCGGTCGGCTCGACGACCCGCCGCCGCTCGTCTTCACCTCGACGAACAAGGTCTACGGCACCCTCCCCGGCCTCGCCCTCGAGCGCGACGGCGAGCGCTGGGAGCCGCGCGACCCGCACCTGCGCCTGCACGGGCTGGACGAGACCCTGCCGCTCGACTTCTGCACGCCCTACGGCTGCTCGAAGGGCGCCGCCGACCAGTACGTCCTCGACCAGGCGAAGAGCTGCGGCCTCCCCGCCGCCGTCTTCCGCATGAGCTGCATCTACGGCCCCCACCAGCACGGCACCGAGGACCAGGGCTGGGTGGCCCACTTCCTGCTGCGGGCGCTCGCCGGCGAGACGATCACGATCTACGGCGACGGCGCCCAGGTGCGGGACGTGCTCTGGGTCGAGGACCTCGTCGACGCGCTGCTGCGCGTCCGCGACGGCATGGCGCAGCTCGCCGGCACCGCGTTCAACGTCGGCGGTGGCGCCGACAACTCGGCGAGCCTGCTCGAGGTGATCGACCTGATCGCCGACGTCCACGGCAGCCGGCCGCGGGTGCAGCTGGCGCCGGCCCGGCCCGGCGACCAGCGCTACTACGTCGCCGACACCCGGCGCCTCCAGGCGGCCACGGGCTGGCGGCAGCGAGTCGGGGTCGCCGAGGGGATCGAGGAGCTCTACGGGTGGTTGCGCAGCCGCCGCCACGGCCGCACGGAGACGCACGTTGGGCTCGGCCTTGCGGCCCGCTGAGTCGACGGTCGCGCCGGTCGCCGGCGCCGCCACCATGCGCGCCGCGACGATCGCAGCGCCGGGCCGTTTCCGCGTCGAGCTCGTCGCCGCACCCAGTCCGGGCCCCGGTGAGGTCCTGCTGAGGCTCGAGGGCTGCGGCCTCTGCGCCTCCAGCCTGGCCGTCTGGGAGGGCGCCCCCTGGTTCGAGTATCCACTCGCCGCCGGTGAGCCCGGGCACGAGGGGTGGGGTGTCGTCGAGGCGCTCGGCGACGGCGTCGCCGGGCCTGAGCCGGGCACCCGCGTCGCGGCGCTCTCCTACCGCGCCTTCGCCGAGCTCGACGTCGCCGCCGCGGCCGAGCTCGTGGCGCTGCCGCCGGAGCTCGACGGCCGGCCGTTCCCGGGCGAGGCGATCGGCTGTGCGGTCAACGCCTTCCACCGCTGCCGGATCGAGCCGGGACAGCGGGTCGCCGTGGTCGGCGCCGGCTTCCTCGGCCTGCTCCTCGTGCAGCTGGCTGCCCGGGCCGGGGCGGAGGTCACGGCGCTCTCGCGGCGCGAGCTCGCGCTCGAGCTCGCCCTGGACGCCGGCGCCGTGCACGCCTTCGGCCTCGAGGAGGCGCCGGACACCGAGTTCGACTGCGTCATCGAGGCCGCCGGCGTGCAGGCGACCCTCGATCTCGCCGCGCGCCTGACCCGGGTCCGCGGCCTGCTCGTGATCGCCGGCTACCACCAGGACGGGCCCCGGCAGGTCGACCTGCAGAGCTGGAACTGGCGTGGGCTCGACGTCGTCAACGCGCACGAGCGCGATCCGGCCGTCTACGTGCGCGGCATGCGCGAGGGCGCGCAGCTGGTCGCCGACGGGACGCTCGAGCTCGACCCGCTCTACACGCACCGCTTCCCGCTCGAGCGGCTGGGGGATGCCTTCGAGACGCTTCGCACGCGGCCCGACGACTTCCTGAAGGCCCTGGTGACGGCATGAGCGCGATCGCGACACGGCCGCGACTCGGCTTCGCCGGCGTCGGGTGGATCGGGCGCCACCGCCTGGGGGCGATCGCCGCGAGCGGAGCGGCCGAGGTCGCCGCCGTTGCGGACCCGGCCGGCGTGGAGCTTGACGTCGAGTGCCTGCCCTCGTTCGACGAGCTCCTGGAGCACGACCTGGACGGCATCGTGATCGCAACGCCGAGCGCGCTCCACGCCCAGCAGGCGATCGCCGCCCTCGAGCGAGGGATCGCCGTGTTCTGCCAGAAGCCGCTCGGCCGCACCGGCAGCGAGACGCTCGCCGTCGTCGAGTCCGCGCGGCTCGCCGACCGGCTGCTCGGCGTCGACTTCTCGTACCGCGAGACGGACAGCGCCCGCGCGCTGCGCGAGGAGGTCGGATCTGGCGCCCTCGGCCAGATCTACGCCGTCGACCTCGTCTTCCACAACGCCTACGGCCCGGACAAGCCGTGGTTCTACGACAGGCGCCTCGCGGGTGGCGGCTGCCTGATCGACCTCGGCAGCCACCTTGCGGATCTCGCGCTCTGGGTGCTCGACTTCCCGGCGGCGAGCGTCCGCTCGGCGCGGCTGCTGTCGCCGCACGGCTCGGACGTCGAAGAGCTCGCGCTCGCCGAGCTCGACCTCGGCGGCGCGACGGTGCGGCTCGCCTGCTCGTGGCGGTTGCCGGCCGGACGTGACTGCGTGATCGAGGCGTCGTTCTACGGCACCGACGGCGGCGCCTCGCTCCGCAACGTCGACGGCTCCTTCTACGACCTCCGGGCCGACCGCCACCGCGGCACCGAGAGCGAGCAGCTCGCGGAGCCGGGGGACGACTGGGGCGGCCGTG
>DASUOK010000198.1:0-6875 GCA_036276675.1 Gaiellaceae bacterium
CTCCAGATCCTGGAGGAGGGGAAGCTGACCGACTCGCAGGGCCGCAAGGTCGACTTCCGCAACACGATCGTGATCATGACGTCGAACATCGGCGCCGCTCAGATCGCGAAGAACCAGACGCTCGGGTTCTCCGTCGGCGACGAGCAGGGGCTGACCTACGAGGAGATGAAGGGCCGCGTGATGGGCGACCTGAAGAAGGTCTTCCGGCCCGAGCTCCTGAACCGGATCGACGAGACGATCGTCTTCCACAAGCTCGACAAGTCGGAGATCCTCACGATCGTCGACCTCCAGCTGAAGCGGCTGCGCGAGCAGATGGCGACGCACGAGGTGGCGATCGAGCTGACGGATGCCGCGAAGGAGGTGCTCGTCGAGCAGGGCTTCGACCCGGCGATGGGGGCCCGGCCGCTGCGCCGCGCCATCCAGCGCTTCGTCGAGGATCCGCTCGCCGACTACGTCCTCGGCCGCGAGCTCAACCCCGGCGCGACGATCGTCGTCGACCGCAAGGAGGAGCTCACCGGCGAGGAGGGCGAGTCGCTCGTCGACATCCGCATCGTCGAGGGCGAGGCGCCCGAGCCGGAGGCGGAGAAGGTGACGGTCCCGCCCGACGAGCCGGCGGAGCCGGCGGAGGCACCCGCCGAGGAGTGAGCCGTTCGAGAGGCCGCCGCGAGGCGGCCTCTCTCGTGCGGCCGCGGCCCGCGCTCAGCGCAGGCGGAACGTGAGCAGCAGGCCCGCGACGAGGACGAGCCCGAGCACGAGGAGCACCGCCCCGACGGCGCCGCCGGCGGACGCGCCGGCTGCGAGGACGGCGCCTGCGGCGACGTAGCCGAGGATCCGCAGCACCGTGACGCGGCCGGGCGACATGAGCCGATTCTCGCCCACGCGGCGCTTGCACGCCGGCCCGTGGTGTGGTCTGCTCGCCACTACAGCGATTCCAAGGGGGGAAGGGATGAAGAGGACACGAACGAGGCGCGCGCTCCGTCTTGCCGCCGTGGTCGCGGCGCTCGCCGCCGCCGCCGCCCTGCCGTTCGGCGCCACGGGCGCCGGCAGCGGCGCGCCGACGATCGAGGCGGTCTCGACGCTGCCGCAGTACGTCTCCGGCGGGGACGTGCTCGTGCGGATCACGCTCCACGACGATGCGGCGAGCGCGAAGCACCTGCGCGTCGAGCGCAACGGCGAGGACGTCTCGGGCAGCTTCCGGAGCATGCCCGACGGGTCGCTCCTCGGCCTCGTCGACGGGCTCGACCTCGGTGAGAACAGCATCGTCGCCCGCGCGAACGGCCGCGGTCAGGGGACGCCACCGGGCCGCTCGGCCACGCTCCAGGTGGTCGACCACCCGCTCAGCGGCCCGCTTTTCTCGGGACCCCAGCAGCAACCGTTCTTCTGCGAGACGGTCGCCAACGGCCTCGGGCCTGCACTCGACGAGGACTGCAACGCCCCGACGCAGGTCAGCTACCGCTACCGGACGACCGGTGGTGCCTTCGCCACGCTGGCCGACCCGACGCAGCGGCCGGCCGACCTCGCGCAGACGACGACCCTCGACGGCCGGACGGTCGACTACGTCGTCCGCGTCGAGAAAGGTGTGATCGACCGGGCCGTCTACGAGATCGCGGCGCTCTACGACCCCGCGGCCGAGCCCAGCCCGTACCTGCCGGAGCCCGGCTGGAACGGCCGGCTCGTCTACACCTTCGGCGGCGGCTGCAACGTCGGCTACCACCAGGGCGTCGGCAACGGGGGCGTCGTCAACGACCTGTTCCTCTCGCGAGGCTACGCGGTCGCGTCCTCCTCGCTCAACGTCTACGACAACAACTGCAGCGAGGTGATCTCGGCCGAGGTCGCGCTGATGGTGAAGGAGCACTTCATCGAGACCTACGGCGTGCCCCGCTACACGATCGGCTGGGGTGGCTCGGGCGGCGCGATCCAGCAGCACCTGATCGGGAACAACTACCCCGGCATCCTCGACGGGATCGTCCCGGGCGTCTCGTTCCAGGACTCGATCACGCTCGGCACCGTCCCGGACTGCCGCCTGCTCGCCGCCTACTTCGGCAGCCCGGCGGGCGTCGCCGCAGGCTGGACGAACGCGCAGCGGGCGGCCGCCTCGGGCTACGGGACGTGGAACTCGTGCCTCTTCTGGCACCTGGCGTTCGCGAGCCGCACGAACGCGCTCGAGGCCTGCCCGTCGGCCGTGCCCGCCGACGCGCGTTACCACCCGCTCACGAACCCGGGCGGGATCAAGTGCACGAGCTTCGAGCAGATCGCCACGCAGCTCGGCCGCAACCCGGCGAACGGCTTCGCCTGGCGGCCGCTCGACAACGTGGGCATCCAGTACGGGCTCGGGGCGCTGCAGACGGGGGCGATCACGCCGGAGCAGTTCGTCTCGCTGAACGAGAACGTGGGCGGCTTCGACGTGATCGGCAACGTCGTCCCGGGACGCGTCACCGCCGACCCGATCGGGATCGTCCGCGGGTACGAGACCGGGCGCGTGAACACCGGTGGGCTGGGGCTCGCGTCGACGCCGATCATCGACGCCCGCACGTACACCGACCTGCCGACGGGCGACATCCACACCCGCGTGCACTCGTTCGTGATGCGCGAGCGGCTGCAGGAGGCGAACGGGACGGCAGCCAACCAGGTCATGCTCGTGGCGAACGCGGCGGGCACCCCGGCGATGAGCGTCGAGGCGCTGACCCAGATGGACGCCTGGCTCGCGGGGATCCACGCGGACGAGGCTCCGGGGACCGCCGCCGAGCGGACGATCCGCAACCGGCCGGCCTCGCTCACGGACGCCTGCTGGGCGGGTGCGACGAAGATCGTCGAGGCGTTCTCCTACGGGCTCGCCGGTCAGTGCGAGGCGCTCTACCCGACGTTCGCCGAGACACGCATGGTCGCGGGCGGTGGCCTCGCGAGCGATGTCTTCAAGTGCCAGCTGAAGCCGCTCAGCTTCGCCGACTACACGGCGACGTTCACGCCGGCCCAGCAGGCGCGACTGCAGGCGTCGTTCCCAACGGGCGTCTGCGACTGGAGCAAGCCCGGCGTCGACGAGCGGGCGCCGCTCGGCACCTGGATCGACTACGGCAGCTGATCCACACGGCTGCGGCGGGACGGCCTCCGGGCCGCCCGCCGCAGCCGTGACGAAATCGTTGCGAATGCCGTCCACCGGCGCGGCTACGGTGGCCGCATGGCCAAGGCCGCAGTCCAGTACGCGTGCACCGAGTGCGGCTACTCCGCGGGCCGCTGGTTCGGCAAGTGCCCCGGCTGCAACGCCTTCGGCTCGCTCGTCGAGGAGGCTCCTGCCGCGCCGGCGAGGGCAGCGGCGAAGCCGCTGCTGAAGCTCGTCGACGTCGCGGCGGAGGAGTCGGAGCGGATCTCGACCGGCGTGCCGGAGCTCGACCGCGTCCTCGGCGGCGGGCTCGTTCCCGCCAGCCTCGTCCTCGTTGGCGGCGAGCCGGGCGTCGGCAAGTCGACGCTGCTCCTCACGGCGCTCGGCGCGATCGCAGCCTCCGGCCGCCGGGCGCTCCTCGTCACGGGCGAGGAGTCGACCGCACAGGTGAAGCTCCGCGCGGCGCGGCTCGGCGGCACCGATGGCGTCGAGATCCTCGCGGAGACGGAGCTCGATGCGGTCTGCGCGACGCTCGAGCGCGAGCGCCCGGACGTCTGCGTGATCGACTCCGTGCAGACGCTCTACGCGCAGGACCTCGGCTCCGCGCCCGGCTCCGTGGGCCAGGTTCGCGAGGCGGCGGGCCGGCTGCTTCGCGTGGCCAAGGAGTTCGGCGTCGCCACGATCCTCGTCGGCCACGTGACGAAGGACGGCGCGGTGGCGGGGCCGCGCGTGCTCGAGCACCTCGTCGACTGCGTGCTCCAGTTCGAGGGCGACCGCTACCACGCGCACCGCGTCCTGCGGGCGCAGAAGAACCGCTTCGGCTCGACGAACGAGCTCGGTGTCTTCGAGATGACGGGCGCCGGGCTCGTCGGCGTGCCCGATCCGTCGGAGCTCTTCGGCAAGACGCTGCCAGGCGAGATCGGCGCCGCCGTCGCCTGCGCGCTCGAGGGGACGCGCCCGATCCTGCTCGAGATCCAGGCGCTCGTGGCGCCCACCGACCTCGCCATGCCGCGACGCGTCGGCACCGGTGTCGACCCCAAGCGGCTGGCGATGATCGTCGCCGTGCTCTCCCGTCATGCCGGCCTCGCGCTCGGCTCCGCCGACGTCTTCGTCAACGTCGCCGGCGGGCTCCGGATCGACGAGCCGGGTGCCGACCTCGCGATCGCTCTCGCGATCGCCTCCGCGGCGCGTGGCACGCCGGCGCGTGACGGCGTCGTCGCCTTCGGCGAGATCGGCCTCACCGGCCGGCTCCGGGTGGCGGCCCAGTCGGAGCGGCGCCTGGAGGAGTGCGTGAAGCTCCGAGTGGCGGCGGTCGTGGCGCCCGCGGGCACGCGCAGCCGCAGCACGATCAGGCTCGACGAGGCGGAGACGCTGCGGGCGGCGATCGGCGCCGCGCTCCGACCGCGCGAGGCGGAGGAAAATCCCCGCAAATAGCAGCAATAGTACGGGAAAAGGCGCCTTTTCCAGGGATTTCTGCTAGACTGGCTGCCGTGTGCCGGCGGAGAACGAGACCGCCGGCTTCTTCAGTGATCAGGTGATTTACGAAGGGGAGGCGGCTTGTTCGACGTCGGCGACAAGGTGGTGTATCCGCACCACGGAGCAGGCACGGTCATCAAGAAGGAAAAGCGCGAGATCCTCGGTCAGACGCGCGAGTACCTGACGATCCAGATCCTGCACAACGATATGACCGTGAACGTGCCCGTCGAGAACGCGGAGAAGGTCGGGCTCCGTGGCGTGATCGAGGAAGACCTCGTCAACGTCGTCGTCAAGGCGCTCACGGCGGGTGAGTCCGAGATGCCGAAGAACTGGAACCGGCGGTTCAAGCACAACCGCGACAAGATGAAGACGGGCGACATCTTCGAGCTCGCCGAGGTCGTCAAGAACCTGTCGCTACGCGACCACGAGAAGGGCCTCTCCACCGGCGAGAAGCAGATGTTCGTCAAGGCCAAGAAGATCCTCGCCTCCGAGCTCATGTACGCGAAGGGCGTCGACGAGGAGGCCGCCGCCGAATGGCTCGACGAGGTGCTCGCGCGGGTCGGCGAGAAGCCGGCACCGAAGAAGAAGTCGAAGGCGAAGGCGGCGACGGCCGCGGCGTAGGCATGAGCGCCTGGGCCGTCCTCGTGGCCGCCGGGACGGGGGAGCGGCTCGGCGAGGAGCGGCCCAAGGCGTTCGTCCGGCTCGGTGAGCTGCCGCTGCTCGCCGAGCCTCTGCGCCGGCTCGACGAGTCGCCCTGGGTCGACGCCATCGTCGTCGCCGTGCCCGCGGGGTGGGAGGAGCCGGCGATCCTGCTGGCCGAGGAGCTCTCGGCGACGAAGGTCGTCGCAAGCGTCACCGGCGGGGCGACGCGCGCCGAGACGGTCCGGCTGGCGCTCGCCGAGGTGCCCGAGGAGGCCCTCGTCGTGCTCGTGCACGACGCCGCCCGGCCGCTGGTCTCCGATGCGGTGCTCGAGCGCGTGCTCGCGCCGCTCGCCGAGGGGTGGGACGGGGTCGTGCCCGGCCTGCCGCTGGCCGACACCGTCAAGCGGGTCGAGCGCGACGCGGTCGTCGAGACGCTCGACCGGGAGGGGCTCGTCGGCGTGCAGACCCCGCAGGCGTTCCTCGCCCCGACGGTCCGCGACGCGTACGCCGGCGACGTCTCCGGTGCCACCGACTGTGCCTCGCTCGTCGAGGCGCGCGGCGGCCGTGTCCGCGTCGTGCCGGGAGACCACCGGCTGCTGAAGGTGACGACGCGCGAGGACCTGGAGCTCGTCCAGTCGTGGCTGTGAAGGCCGTCGTCTTCGACGTCGGGGAGACGCTCGTCGACGAGACGGGTCTGTGGGAGCGCGCGGCGGACGCCGTCGGCGTGCCGCGCTTCACGTTGATGGGCGTGCTCGGAGGGCTCGCCGCCCGCGGCGAGCACCACATGCGAGTCTGGGACGTGCTCGGCGTCGAGCGGCCCCCATCGGCCTGGGCCGCCGCGGATCTCTACGACGACGCGCTTCCCTGTCTGGAGCGGCTGCGCTCCCGTCGGCTGGCGGTCGGAGCGGTCGGCAACACACCGGCGGAGGCCGAGGAGCTGCTGCGCCGGCACGTCGACTTCGTCGGCTCCTCCGCGCGCTGGGGAGTGGAGAAGCCCGACGCGGCGTTCTTCGAGCGCGTCACCCGGGAGGCCGGGCTCGGTGCCGCTGAGATCGCCTACGTCGGCGACCGCGTCGACAACGACGTCCGGCCCGCGCTCGCTGCCGGGATGGTCGCAGTCCACCTCCGCCGCGGGCCATGGGGCTTCCTCCACGAGCCGCCGGCGGGCGCGGTGCGCATCGATTCGCTCGAAGAGCTGCCGGAGGTCCTCGGTGTCTGACCTGCGCATCGGGCTCGGCATCGACGCGCACGCGCTCGCGGAGGGCGTGCCGCTCGTGCTCGGCGGCATCGCCCTCGACCACCCGCGCGGGCTCGCTGGGCACTCCGACGGCGACGTGATCGCGCACGCGCTCGTCGATGCGCTGCTCGGTGCGGCCGGGCTCGGCGACATCGGCTCGCTCTTCCCGTCCGGGGACGAGCGCTGGCACGGCGCCGACTCGCTCGACCTGCTCCGCGAGGCCTATGGGCGCGTGACCGCCGCCGGTTGGACGCTCGTGAACGCCGACTGCGTCCTCGTCGGCGAGGAGCCGCGCATCGCACCGCACCGCGAGCAGATGCGGGCGCGTCTCGCGGGCGCGCTGGACGTCGACACCGAGCGCGTCAACGTTCGCGCGACGACGACCGACCGCCTCGGGTTCACGGGCCGCGGCGAGGGGCTCGC
>DASUOK010000199.1:0-5252 GCA_036276675.1 Gaiellaceae bacterium
AACCGCACGGGCTTCCACCTGCGCGGCGTCGAGCACGGCCGCGACTTCGAGGCGCGCTTCGCCGACCTCCGCGAGGCCGTGGAGGGGGACTCCTGCCCGCAGTGCGGCGGCGCGCTGCGCTTCCAGACCGCGATCGAGGTCGGCCACATCTTCAAGCTCGGCACCTTCTACTCGGTTCCGCTGGGGGCGACCGTCCTGGACGAGAGCGGCAGCGAGCGCCCCATCGTGATGGGCAGCTACGGCATCGGCCCGGGCCGGATGGTGGCCGCCTCGGTCGAGCAGGGCACCGAGGAGAACGCGATCGTCTGGCCGCGCGAGCTGGCGCCGTACGACGTCCACGTGGTCGCGCTCACCGGCGGCGCCGACGAGCTCGCGGCGCTCGCCGCAGAGACCGCGGACGCCCTGCAGGCGGAGGGTCTGGACGTCCTGCTGGACGAGCGCGACCTGCGGCCCGGTGAGAAGTTCGCCGACGCCGACCTGCTCGGCGCGCCGCTCCGGGTCACCGTCGGCAAGAAGACGCTGGAGGACGGAGCCGTGGACCTGCGCACGCGCACGACGGGGGAGGAGGTGCGAATCGCGCGTTTGGAGCTGGCAAAACGGGTAGTCGCACGCTGATGCCGCGGCGCCGTAAGTACAGCGAGGAGCCGTTCGGGCCCACGATCGAGCGCCTGATGGCGGACGAGGGGCTGACCTACCGTGGGCTCGCGGCGAAGACGCAGCTCTCCGCCGGCTACCTCAACCACCTCGTCCACGGCAACCGGCCGGTTCCGTCGAAGGAGGTCGTCGAGCGGCTCGCCCGCGCGCTCGACGTCGAGCCCGAGCACTTCCGCGAGTACCGACTGCGCGTGATCACCGACCGGCTGGAGACGCGGCCCGACCTGATCGACCGCCTCTACAAGCGGCTGAGCGCCTAGCCGCCCGGCTCCGCTCGACGTGGTCGGCGCCGGGGCGAAGTGTTAAAGAGTTTCCACAGCCGGGTAGGTCGCAGCGATGGAGACGCGGTTCGCACACCCGGTGGAGCGCGAGCTCGCGGCGGTGTTCGACGAGCTCGGGATCCGGTGGGAGTACGAGCCGCACACGTTCGTCCTCGAGCGGGATGCCCAGGGGAACCCGACGGAGGCGTTCACGCCGGACTTCTACCTGCCCGAGCAGGACGTGTACGTCGAGTGCACGACGATGCGCCAGCGCCTGGCGGCCCGGAAGAACCGGAAGCTCCGGAAGCTGCGCGAGCGCGGGGTGATCGTCGGGATCCTCTACCGCCGCGACTTCGAGCGCCTGCGCGAGCGGCACGGCTTCGCGTTCGAGCTCGCCGCCTGACCCCTGCGGGCACAATCGGGCGGTGGAGCTCGGCATCTATACCTTCGCGGAGCTGACGCCGGATCCGCGCACGGGTGAGACGGTCACGCCGCGACGGCGGCTGCACGACCTGCTCGAGGAGATCGAGCTCGCCGACCAGGTCGGCCTCGACGTCTTCGGCGTCGGCGAGCACCACCGGCCCGACTTCGCCGTCTCGGCGCCCGCGGTCGTGCTCGCGGCGGCCGCCGAGCGCACGAGCCGCATCCGCCTTACGAGTGCCGTCAGCGTCCTCAGCTCGGACGATCCCGTCCGCGTCTTCCAGGACTTCGCCACCCTCGACCTGCTCTCCGGCGGCCGGGCCGAGATCATGGCCGGTCGCGGCTCGTTCATCGAGTCGTTTCCGCTGTTCGGCTACGACCTGCACGACTACGACGAGCTCTTCGCCGAGAAGCTCGACCTCCTGCTGGCACTGCGCGCCTCCGAGCGCGTGACCTGGCGCGGCCGGCACCGGCCGCCGCTCGACGGGCTCGCTGTCCATCCGCGTCCGGTCCAGGAGCCGCTGCCGGTGTGGGTCGCCGTCGGCGGCAGCCCCGACTCGGCCGTGCGCGCCGGCAGGCTCGGGTTGCCGATGGCGCTCGCGATCATCGGAGGGCTGCCGGAGCGGTTCGTGAGCTTCGCGGAGCTGCACCGCAGCGCCGCCACCGAGGCGGGCCACGCGCCGCTGCCGCTCAGCATCAACTCACACGGGTACCTCGCGGACGATTCGCGCCGGGCGGCGGACGAGTCGTTCGGGCCGTTCGCCGCGACGATGAACCGCATCGGGCGCGAACGCGGCTGGGCCCCGCTCGGGCGGGCCGACTTCGAGGCGATGCGCACCCCCCGCGGGGCGCTCTTCGTCGGCAACCCGGAGGAGGTCGTGGAGAAGATCCTCTTCCAGCACGAGCTCTTCGGCCACGACCGCTTTCTCCTGCAGGTCAGCGTGGGGACGCTGCCGCACGCGGGCGTGCTGCGCTCGATCGAGCTGCTGGGCACCGAGGTCGCGCCGGCCGTGCGGGCCGAGCTCGCGCGCCGCGCCGCCTAGCGGCCGGACTTCCCCAGCTCGGGCGCGTGCTGCCGGCCGAGATCGAGCGCGATCGCAGCGAGCAGCGTTCCCGCCCAGCCGTTGACGGGATCGAAGACGAGCGGCTCCGAGTCCCCGATCAGGTTCGCGACGAACCAGACGATGAACCAGACGATCGTCACGTGACCACCTCCTCTCGCGCCGATCGTCGCACGCAGCGGCGGTCTGCGCCGTCGGTAGAAACAGCGGAGCTCGGATCGGGCGCGACCCGGATGGCTGCGCTGCCCACGCGCGCGATCGTGCAGGCAGACGGCGACCCGGTGCGCAGCGTCTTCACGCTCTCAGGAGGGCGGCGCGCGGGTGGAGGGCGCACCGGCTCCTCCACCGGCAGAGAGGAGACCGAGATGACCACCACCAGCACGCCTCCGCGAGCGCGTGAGCGCGGGCCGCGCTCAGCGCCCGCTCCCTTCGAGACCCGACCACCCGACCCGACTCGCCGGCGGCACCTGCTGTGGCTCGCCGCAGGCTTCCCGTTCGCCTTCGCGGTCCCGTTCGTCCTCGCCGACACGCTCGCGCTCGACCGCGACCTCTTCTACGGCCTCTACGCGCTCGCGGTCGCGCTCTTCGTCGGCGCCTGGGCGCGGGACACCGGTCTCGGCCGGCCCGAGCTCACCCGCAACTGGCGGTGGGGTCTCGCCCTCGGGGCGCTGGCCGCCGCGGTGCTCGCCCTCGTCGTCGTCCGCACCGAGGACGCCACCGACCGCCCCGAAGGGCTCGAGCTGCTCGGCGCGCTGCTCTGGCGCGGCGTCGTGTACGGCGCCACCGACGGCGTGCTCCTGTCGGTGTTCCCGATCCTCGCCGTCTTCGGAGCGTTCGCGGGGACGCGCCTGCTCAGCCGCCTGCGCGGCACGATCGCGGTCGGGGCCGTCGCGCTCGTCGCGTCGCTGGGCGTCACCGTCTCCTACCACCTCGGCTACTCCGACTTCCGCTCGGCGAAGGTGGGGAAGACGGCCGCCGGTGACCTGATCTGGAGCGCACCGACGCTGCTGACGTTGAGCCCGCTCGGCGCACCGCTGGCCCACGTGGGGCTGCACGTCACCGCCGTGGTGCACAGCTACGACACCGACCTCTTCCTCCCGCCGCACGCGGTTGCCGAGCCCGCCGCGGTACCGGCGGAGGGCCAGACAGCGACGGCATACTTCTTCCGCGGCGAGCAGCTCGCACCCGCTGCGCGGGCCCTCCCCGACGGGTCGGCCGCGGCGACCCTGCGCGCGCTGCTCGAAGGCCCGACGGCGGAGGAGCTCGAGACCGGCCTCACCTCGAACATCCCCACGGGAACGCGCCTCCGGTCGGTGTCGGTCGCCGGCGGCACGGCGACCGTCGACCTGACGGAGGCGTTCGCGGCGGGCGGCGGGAGCCTCTCGATGGCCGGCCGGCTCGCGCAGGTGACGTACACCCTCACGGAGCTGCCGCAGGTGGAGCGCGTGGTCTATCTCCTCGGCGGAGAGCCGCTGACGGCGCTCGGTGGGGAGGGCCTGCTCGTGGACGGGCCGCAGACCCGCGCCGTGTATGAAGGCGCCGCGCCGGGCTCCCTGGAGGCGTCGCTCCTCGGTCCGGTGCTGGTCGAGACACCGGCGCAGGGCAGTCCGTTCGCGAGCCCGCTGCGGGTCACCGGCACGGCGACGCACGCGTTCGAGCTCGTCGTCGTCGACGGGGACGGCCGCATCGTCGTCGAGGAGCCCGTCGCCGCGGGGGCGGGCGGACGATCCAGCTTCGACGTCACGCTCAGCTTCGATCCCGGCTCCGACGCGCGCGGGACGCTCGCCGTCCACGTGAGCGACCGGAGCGTCGCCGAGATCCCGCTCGCGGGGCGAGCACCCCCGGGCGAGCGGTCGGCGTTCGCCGACACCCTCACCGCGCTGACCACCGGCGCCGGGCGCATCGCACCCGGCGCCACTGCGTATGTGCGCGGCCCGAGCGGCACCTGGTTCGGTGCCGCCGGCATCGCGGATCTCGCCACGCGGCGGGCGATGCGACCCGGCGACCGGATGCGCCTCGAGAGCGTCAGCAAGGTCTGGACGGCGGCGATCGTCCTCCGGCTGGCAGAAGACGGGCGACTCCGCCCCTCCGACACGGTCGAGCGCTGGTTGCCCGGCCTGTTGCCCGACGGCGGCCGGATCACGGTTGCACAGCTGCTCACGCACACGAGCGGGCTGATCGACAACAACGACATGGTGACGGATCCCGAGCGCTTCATCGCGCGCGTGGGTGATGCCAGGCTGCGCGCGCAGCTGACGGCGGTCGCAGAGCGGGCGCGCACGGATCCCGCGCTCGAGTATCCGCCGCTCCTGTGGATCCGCCTCGCCGCGTGGCAGCCCCTCCGGTTCGAGCCGGGCACGGACACGCATTACTCGAACATCGGCTTCGAGGTGCTCGGATTGATCGCCGAGCGGGCGGGTGGAGCGACCGTCGCCGAGCTCTACGACAGCGTGCTGATCGGGCCGCTCGGCCTCGCGAGCGCCGCCTACGACCCGCAGGGGCAGATCACGGGCCCCCACGCGCGCGGCTACCGCATGACCGGCGAGCAGGCGGACGCCACGGCCTGGCACGGCGGCATCGGCGCCGAAGGCGGCGTCGTCGCGAGCGCGGGCGACACCGGCCGGCTCCTGGAGGCGCTGCTCGGCGGACGGGTCCTCGCCGACGAGTGGGTACGGCGGCTGCGGGGCGACCTGTTCTGGCGCGGCGGCACGCCGAGCAGCTGTGGCGGCCCCGCCTACGGGCACAGCGGCGGTGGCGCCGGCTACAAGGCCGAGGCGCTCGTCAGCGCGGACGGCCGCTGGGTCGCCGTGCTGCTCCTCAACGGACGCGGCTCGCCCGCCGACGACAGCCGCGCGTA
>DASUOK010000200.1:0-5098 GCA_036276675.1 Gaiellaceae bacterium
GGTCGACGTCCTCTGCGACTCCGTCGGCCGGCACGACCTGCCGGCGAACGTCCGGCTCCGCACCTTCGGCTCCGGCACGCGTCTGGGGCGCGGGCTCCTCTTCACCCGCGCGCTCGCCACGGCCGTGCTCCCGCGCGCGACGCGTCCCGACGCCGTGCTCGTCCACATGGTGCCGCTCTTCGTCCTGCTCGCCGCACCTCTCGTGAAGCCGCTACGCGTGCCGGTGCTGCTCTGGTACACGCACTGGAATCCGAGCCGGTCGCTCCGCCTCGCGCTGCCGCTGGTCGACGTCGTCCTCAGCGTCAGCCCCGGCTCGTTCCCGCTGTCGACCCCGAAGCTGCAGGCGACCGGGCACGCGATCGACGTCGCGCGGTTCGCGCCGGTCGGGCAGCGAGCGGAACGTCATCGGGGCGGGCTCCGGCTGCTCGCGCTGGGAAGGACGGCCCGGTGGAAGGGCTACGACACGATGCTCGACGCGCTCGAGCTCGCGGTCGAGCGCGGCTGTGACGTGCACCTCGAGATCCGCGGGCCGCAGCTGACGCCCGACGAGCGGGCCCACGCCGCCGAGCTGCGCAGCCGCGTCGCCGCGTCCGAGCGGCTGCGCACGCGCGTCGGCCTCGAGCCTGCGCTCCCGCGTGAGGCGCTCCCGGCACTCCTCGCCGAAGCCGACGCGCTCCTCAGTGCGACGCAGCCGCGCGAGACGGAGACGCTCGACAAGGTCGTCTACGAGGCGGCGGCCTGCGAGGTCCCGGTCGTCGCGAGCAACTCCGCCCTGGCCGAGTTCCTGGGCGGCCTGCCGCTCGAGCTCTCCTTCGCGCCCCGCGACGCAGCGCAGCTCGCCGACCGGCTCGTCGAGCTCGCGGCCGCCACCGCCGAGGTGCGGGCCGCCACGGGGGCGGAGCTGCGCCGCCGCGTGGTCGCCGGCCATTCGGTGGGCTCCTGGGCGGACGCCGTGGCGGCGACCGTTGCGCGCCTGGGGCAGGAGTAAGCTCCCGTCGTGGCCACCCAGCGCTCCGAGCCGCCCGCGCTCGGCCGACGCGAGCGCGACGTCCGCGCCTCGCGTCCGTACCTCCTTTCCCGCGGCCGGGTGCGCTCGTTCGTGCGGCGGGTGCTCGCGATTGCCGTCCTCGCGGGCCTCGACGCGCTCGGGCTCGCCCTCGGGCTCTACGCCGCCCTCGTCGTCCGCAGCCTCGTCTTCGGCGACGAGATCCTCTGGAGCCTGCTGTGGGAGGCGGGGCCCGCCGAGTGGCTGCCGTTCCTGCTCCCGATCACGTGGCTCGTCTTCTGGCAGGCCGGCCTCTACGCGACGCGCGAGCGCCGGGCCGGCGCCGGCCGTGTCGCCTCGTCGCTCGTCCTCGTCGCCGCGATCACGCTGGCGTTCGGCTGGGGAACCGATTACGACTTCACGACGTCGGGGCTGATCCCGACCGCCTGTGTGACGGCGGCGCTCGTCATCGGCGGTCTCCGGGCCGCCTACGACTCCCTCACGCTCGAGTTCCAGCGCGTGCTCAAGGTGCGCCGGCGGATCCTGCTCGTCGGCGAGGGGGAGGAGCTCGCCTCGCTTCACCGCGTGCTGACCGCGGCGCGCCGGCTGACCGCCTACGAGTTCGTGGGGTCGTTCGCTCCGGGCCGCGACGGGCCTCTGGAGGCTCGGCTCGAGCGGGCACGGCCGGACGAGATCATCCTCAACGAGGGCGACTTCGACGAGGAGACGGTGCTCGAGCTCGTCGAGACCGCGCACCGCCTCGGCGTGCGCGTGCGGATCGCGCCCAAGACGACCGAGCTCCTGCTCGAGCGGGGCGAATACGTGCCGGGACAGGGCCCGCCGCTCTTCGAGCTGCGTCCGCCCGTGCTCGCGGGTGCCGACTGGGTGGTCAAGAAGACGTTCGACCTCGGTGTCAGCCTCGTCGTGCTCGTCGTCGGGCTCCCGCTGTGGCTGCTGCTCGCGCTCGCGATCAAGCTGGACTCGCGCGGGCCGGTCCTCTATCGCGACCGCCGCGTGGGTGTCGGCGAGCGCGAGTTCGGGATGTTCAAGTTCCGGACGATGGTGCAGGGAGCCGCCGAGCAGCAACAGGTGCTCGAACAGCGGAACGAGGCCGGCGGCGCGCTCTTCAAGATCCGCGAGGACCCGCGCGTGACGCGGGCCGGACGACTGCTACGGCGGCTCTCGCTCGACGAGCTGCCACAGGTGCTGAACGTGCTGCGCGGGGAGATGAGCCTCGTCGGCCCGCGCCCGCTGCCGCTGCGCGACTTCGAGCAGCTCGAGGCCTGGCACCGCAAGCGCTACCACGTGCTCCCCGGGATCACCGGGCTCTGGCAGATCTCGGGGCGCTCGAACCTGAACTTCGACGACCTCGTGCGGCTCGACTTCTACTACATCGAGAACTGGTCGATCTGGCTCGACATCTCGATCCTGGTGAAGACGCTGCCGGCCGTGCTCGCGGGCCGCGGCGCGTACTGAGCGGCCACGTCCGGGGGCTGGCCCCGGCCGTGGCTTCCTCGGACACGGCGCGCCGCGCTTACGAGTCCCTCATCCCGCCGCCGTAGACTTTCGCGGATGAAGGCGCCGAAGATCCTCGCCGTCGCGTCCGCCGTCGACCTCGACTTCCGCTACGGCTGCACGCCGGCGTGGTGGCAGCTCTGGAAGGGGCTCTACGAGGTCGGGGTCGACCTCGTCGTGACGCCGTACCGCGGCCGCCCGGTCGAGTCGCCGTGGTGGCGGACGGCTCCGAACCCGACGTACCGCGAAGGGGAGAGCTTCGCCGCGGTGCGCTCCGGCCTGGCCCGCGTCAAGGGCGACCGCTACCTCCGCCGCGCCGAGGACTCGCCGGACGAGTCCGCGTTCGACAAGGCCACGCGCGAGACGATCTGGCGCTGGGTGACGCCCCGCTGGCGGCGCCATCTGACGAGGGTGCTCGAGCGTGAGCGCGACGTCGACGCGGTGCTCGTCTTCACCGTGCCGATGGCGCACCTCAGGGGCATCCCCACGTACCTGCGCGAACGGTTCGGCGTGCCGGTCGTCTTCTACGACGGCGACGTGCCGATGAGCCTGCCGGAGTTCGGCGGCATGGACACGGGCTTCAACTACTACCACGGCGCCGATCCCTCCGAGTACGACCTCGTGATCTCGAACTCGGAGGGCGGGCTGGAGCGGCTCCTGGAGCTCGGCGCCCGCCGGGCGGAGGCGGTGTTCTGGGGCGCCGACGCCGAGTTCTTCGCGCCGCGGCAGCTCGAGAAGGTGCACGACGTCTTCTTCTACGGCTACGGGGACAAGTTCCGCCGCGACTGGATGGCGGCGATGGTTGGGGAACCGAGCCGCGCCGCGCCCGAGCTCGAGTTCGCGCTCGGCGGGCGCGACTTCCAGGGCGACATCGGTCGCGCCTGGACGATCGGCGACGTGCCGTTCAACACCTTCTCGCACGCGATCTCCCAGGCCCGGATCAACCTCAACATCACGCGCCGCTCCCACGCGACCGTCTACGCCTCGGCGACCGCGCGGCCGTTCGAGCTCGCCGCCGCCGGCGCCGCGATCGTCTCGAACCCGTACGAGGGGATCGAGCGCTGGTTCGAGCCGGGGCGTGAGCTGCTCGTCGTGCACGACGCCGACGAGGCGCTGACCGCCTACCGTGACCTGCTCGGCGACCCGGCGCAGGCCGAGGCGATGGGCGTGCGGGCCCGCGAGCGGGTCCTCGACGAGCACACGTACGCGCACCGGGCGCAGCAGCTGCTCGACCTGGTCGGCCTCGGGCGGCCGGCCACGACGCATGCCTGAGCGGCGCGGGATCGCGATCGTTCCCGCCTACCGCGAGGAGCGGGCGATCGGCGGGGTGATCGCCGAGATCCGCGACGCCGACCTCGACCTCGACGTCGTCGTCGTCGACGACGGCTCCTCCGACGGCACCGCCGCCGCCGCGCACGCGGCCGGCGCGGCGGTCGTGCGTCTCCCCTTCAACCTCGGCATCGGCGGTGCGGTGCAGACGGGCTTCAAGTACGCACTGGAGCATGGCTACCACCTCGCCGTGCGGCTCGACGGCGACGGCCAGCACCTGCCGGGCGAGCTGCCGAAGCTGATCGCGCCGGTGCTCGCCGGCGAGGCCGACATCGTCGTCGGCTCCCGCTTCGCGGAGGGCGGCGACGACTACCGCCCGCCGCTCGCGCGGCGGCTGGGGATCGGCCTGTTCGCGCGCATCGTCTCGCTGCTCGTGCGCCAGCGGGTCACCGACACGACCTCCGGCTTCCAGGCGCTGAACCGCCGCGGCATCCGCCTCTTCGCCGCGGACTACCCGCACGACTACCCCGAGGTCGAGGCGACCGTGATGGTGGTCAAGCACCAGCTGCGGCTGCTCGAGGTCCCGGTGCGGATGCGCGAGCGGGAGCACGGTCGCTCGTCGATCACGGCGCTGCGTTCCCTGTACTACGTCGTGAAGGTGCTGCTCGCCCTCTTCGTCGGGCTCTTCCGCCGCTACGCGGTGCCGTTGGAGGAGCGTTGAGGCGATGACGCCGCTCCGCATCTCGATCGCGGCGTCGGTCGCGTCGGTCCTGCTGATCCTCGTCGTCCTCGAGCTGATCCGCAGCCGGCGGCTGCGCGAGCGCTACGCGCTCCTCTGGCTGGCGACCGGGGTGGTGCTGCTCGTTCTCTCGGCGTGGCGCGGGGGGTTGAACACGATCGCCGGCTGGGTGGGCGTCACCGGCTACCCGCCCGCGGTCCTGTTCGCGGTCGCGACGCTCTTCATCCTCGTCGTCCTCCTGCACTACTCGACGGTGATCTCACGGCTGTCCGACCAGAACTCGATCCTCGCGCAGCGGGTCGCGCTGCTCGAGGAACGCGTGCGCCCGAAGGGCGAAGCGCCGGACTAGCCCGCGGGAACGGGACGGCTCAGCGTGGCGACATCGCCCTCGGCCGGGTCGTCCAGCCAATTGGCGGCGACGCCGATGCGGTAGCGCACGTTCGGCGGCGGGGAGCCGTCACGCCACCGCGGCTCCCGTGTCGTGCCGATCACGTCCATCTCGAGTTGACACTCCGCAGCTCCGCCGTGATCGAGGCAGTCGAGCTCGGTTCCGTCCAACGGCGTCCGAAAGACTTGGTAGAAGACGGCCG
>DASUOK010000201.1:0-4019 GCA_036276675.1 Gaiellaceae bacterium
CGTCGTCGACCTGATGCGGCTCCAGCCGGAGTCCGAGCACCCGCACGGGCTCTCCGACGCCGACTTCGACGCGCTCTTCACGACGAGCCGGCCGATCGTCTTCGCCTACCACGGCTACCCGTGGCTGGTCCACCGCCTCACCTACCGGCGGCGCAACCACGGCAACCTGCACGTGCGCGGCTACAAGGAGGAGGGCACGACGACGACGCCGTTCGACATGGTCATGCTCAACGACCTCGACCGCTACCACCTCGTGATCGACGTGATCGACCGTGTGCCGGGGCTCGCCGGCAAGGCGTCCCACCTGCGCCAGGAGATGACCGACCGGCGCCTCGAGGCCCGCGCGTGGACGCGGGTGAGCGGCGAGGATCACCCGGACGTGCAGGACTGGACCTGGCCCCACTGAGCCGCGTCCTCGTCGTCAACGCCGGCTCGACGAGCCTCAAGCTCTCGCTCGTCGACGCGGACGAGGCCTCCGAGCCGGTGAACGACTTCGTCCCTGCCGACGCGGTGGGTCACCGGATCGTGCACCTCGGCGGGCTCGCCGTCGATGCGGCGCTCGTGGACGACACGCTGATCGACTCCATCGAGGAGGGCGTGGAGGTCGCGCCGCTCCACAACCTGCCGGCGCTGAGCGCGCTCAGACGCGCGCAGACGGCGCTCCCGGATGTGCCGCACGTCGCCGTCTCGGACTCCGACTTCCACCGCACGATGACGCCGGAGGCGAGGGAGTACGCGATCCCGCGCGACTGGCGCGACAGCTTCGGCATCGTCAGGCACGGCTTCCACGGCCTCGCCGTCGCGTGGGTGGCGGAGCAGGTGCGCGCGCGGAGGCTCGTCGTCTGCCATCTCGGCGGCGGCTGTTCGGTCACGGCCGTCGCGGACGGCCGCTCGCTCGACACCTCGATGGGGCTCACGCCGCTCGAAGGGCCGCCGATGGGCACGCGCTCGGGCTCGATCGACCCCGGAGCACTCCTGTACCTCCTCCGCCACGACGTCGAAGTGGGCGAGCTCGACCGTGTCCTCAACGAGGAGTCCGGGCTCGCGGCGCTCGGCGGCCTCGACGAGCCGTTCGCTCAGTCGCACTTCACGTACCACCTCGCGAAGGCCGTCGCCGGGATGGCGGCGGCACTCGGAGGGCTCGACGCAATCGCGTTCAGCGGCGGCATCGGCGAGAACCGCCCGGAGGTGCGCGACGCGATCACCAGCCGCCTCGGTTTCCTCGGCAGCTTCGACGTCCACGTCGTCCCGGTCCGTGAGGACGTCGTCGTCGCGCGCGCGGTGCGACGGCTGCTCGCGGTTACGTAGTTTCCCGCAACCGGCACGGGGGTCGGCCCGGAGGGAGCGCGGCCCGGCCCCAGGCACGCTGAGCGCATGGCAGCACGCGCCAAGAGCATCGTCGTCGGCTACGACGGCTCCGAGGCCGCACAGCGGGCGCTCGACCGCGCCGCCGATCTCGTCGACGGCTACGGGTCGAGGCTCGCCGTCGTGACGGTCACCGGACGCGACGAGGACGACGCGACCACCGCGACGCTCGACGACGCGCGCGAGCGGCTGCTCGCGCGCCACGTCACCGCCAGCTACGTCGAGCACGTCGGCGAGCCCGCCGAGATGCTCGTCGAGGCGGCGACGAGCCGCGGCGCCGACCTGCTCGTCGTCGGCCGCCGCGACCAGGGCGCGCTGAAGCGACTCGTGCTCGGATCGGTGAGTGCGAAGGTCCTCCACGGCGCCCCGTGCGACGTCCTCGTGGTGCGCTGACGTGGCCGTGAACGCGAGGCGGGGGTCGAAGAATGTACCGCCGCCGCAGCATCCGAAGCGGCGCGCGGCGCACCCGAAGCGCCGCGAGCCCGAGCCGAGCCGGATGCGCCTCTATGTGATCGTGGGCGGAATCGCCCTCGCCATCGTCGCCGGGCTGATCGCCGTCAGCCTGCTGACCGGGGGCGAAGACGATTCGACGAGCGCGACCGCGACGGGAGAGCTCGCCGGCAGCGCCGAGACGGCGACGCTCCTGCGCGGCATCCCGCAGGACGGGATCGCCCTCGGCTCGCCCGACGCCCCCGTCACGCTCGTCGAATACGCCGACCTCCAGTGCCCGTTCTGCGCGGAGTGGGCGCGGGGCGCCTTCCCGGCGATCGTGGACGAGTACGTCCGCCCGGGCGAGGTGCGGATCGAGTTCCGCGGCCTGTCCTTCCTCGGCCCCGACTCGCAGACGGCGCTCCAGACGGTGCTCGCCGCAGGTGAGCAGGACCGCCTCTGGAACGTGCTGCACCTCCTGTGGGCGAACCAGGGTGACGAGAACGCCGGCTGGGTCACCGACGACCTGCTGCGCGGGATCGGCGACTCCGTCGCCGGGCTCGACACCGAGCGGATGCTCGCGCAACGGGGCTCCGCCGCCGTCGAGGGCGAGATGGTGTCGTCGCAGCAGTCGGCAGACCTGAACGGCATCGCCAGCACTCCCTCCTTCCTCGCCGGCCCCACCGGCGGCACGCTCGAACGGCTGGAGCTGACGTCGCTCGAGCCCGAGGAGATGCGCGCGGCACTCGACGCGCTGCTCGACCGATGAGCCAGCGCGCGCTGCGCGCCGCCGTCGCCGTCCTGGCCCTCGCGGGCGCCGCCGTCGCCGGCTACCTCACGTGGGTCCGGTACTCCGGCGCGACGATCGCCTGCACGACGGGCGGCTGCGAGACCGTGCAGAGCTCGTCGTACTCCGAGCTCGTCGGCGTGCCCGTCGCGCTGCTCGGGCTGCTCGGCTACCTCGCGATCGCCGCGTCGGCGCTCCGCGAGACGGAGCTCTTCCGCATCGCGGGTGCCGCGGTCGCGCTGGCGGCGGCGGGCTTCGGCGCGTACCTGCTCGTCGTTCAGATCGCGGTGATCGGCGCCGTCTGCGACTGGTGCCTCACGAGTGACGCGATCGCCGCAGCCCTCGCCGTCGTGACCGTGCTACGCCTGCGAGCGTGGGCGGTGAGCCGGACCGCGTGAGTCGGTCGGCACCCGCTCGCGGGCGGACGCTGCGGCCGCTCCGGCAGGCGCACGTCGGCCGGCCGGCGCCGTTCCGGGTCACGGGGCCTGCGTACGCGGCCGCCCTCGCCGGCTGGGTGGGAGCGGCGCTGCTGCTCCTCCTCGCGGCGCCTGCGCTGGCGAACGGCACCGTCTCCGGTGAGCGAGCCGTCGCCGCCGCGCACCTCGTCGGCGTCGTCTTCTTCCCCTTCGCCGTCGCGGCGGCGGTGTGGCAGCTGCTGCCGGTGATGCTGCGCACGGATCCCGCGCTGCCGCAGGCGCGCTGGGCCGCGCTGGTGCTGATCGCCGCCGGGGCGCCGCTCGCGTGGGGCGTCGCCGACGACCGGGGTGCGGTGGTCGGCGTCTCGGCCGCGCTCCTCGGCGCGGGGCTCCTGCTGCTGCTCGCCGAGCTGGCGTCGCTCGTGCGCCGTGCGCCGCGAGGAAAGGTGCTCGTCGTCAGCCGTCCGGCCGTCGCGCTGGCGGGGCTCCACGCCGCGCTCGCGTTCGCCCTCGGCGCCGTCGTCTTCTCGAGCGACGGTCCGGAGCCGCTCGGCGTGCCCTACGAGCGGCTGCTGCTCGTGCACCTCCTGCTCGCGCTCGTCGGGTGGCTGACGGTGATGATCGCCGCGGTCGGCCGCACGCTCGTGCCGATGCTCGGGCTCGCGGCCGCCGCGCCCCGCCGCAGCGTGCCGGCGGCGGAGCTGACGGTCGTGGGCGGCCTCTGGCTGCTCGTCGCCGGCATCGCCGCCTCGCTCGAGCCGCTGGCCGGCGCCGGGATCGTCGTCGTGCTCGCAGGCCTCGCCGCGCCCGCCTGGCTGTTCGCGCACGTCGCCCTGCAGGGCAAGTCCGGCCGCCGCGAGGGGCCGATCGCCCACGTCGTCGTCGGCCTCGTCTTCGTCGCCGAGGCGGCCGCCGTCGCGCTCCTCGCGCTCGCAGGCGTCGGCGACCTCCGCCGGGCGACGATCGCCGGCGTCGTGCTCGTCGGCCTGGGCTGGGCGGCCGGCATCGTGGTCGGGCATCTC
>DASUOK010000202.1:0-12931 GCA_036276675.1 Gaiellaceae bacterium
GAGCGACGCTCTCCCGGCGGCAGCGTTGCGCGAGCGGGCTCGCTCCGTCGAGGTCGACGGGCGGCGGTACGACGTGACGCTGCTCGAGCCCGAGCCGCCGTGGGCCGAGCTCGCGCGCCGCCGGCGGGACCGCGCGCGGGCGGGCGGGGCGGCCGGCGGCGACGCCGTCGTCAGCCCGATGCAGGGAACGGTGCTGGCGGTCGAGGTCGAGGAGGGCGACGAGGTCGAGGCCGGGCAGGTGCTGTTCGTCGTCGAGGCGATGAAGATGGAGAACGAGATCAAGGCCCATCGGGCCGGCACGGTCGCCGACCTCGCGGTCGCGGCCGGCGGGGGCGTCACCAGCGGGCAGGTGATCTGCCGCGTCCTCGCCGGCTCGTAGGCCCCTCTGCGCGGAGACGTCGCGCACCGACGCCGAGCCGCTCGGCGCCACCGCGAGCCGGGTCGGGACCTGGATCCTGCTCGAGTACCGCGGTCTCTGGGCGCACGATGCTGTCGAAGGCTCCACGCTCGCACCGGAGGTGAAGGCCCTCCTCCGCGCGCGTCGCCGCGCGCTGCCGCACGCGCGGATCCTCTTCGTCCGCCGCCCCGAGCGCCGCGGCGCCGACGGCCTCGTCGCCTTCGTCGCCCGCACCCGGGAGCGCGGGAGTTCGCTGCGGCGGCTCGAGCTCGGCAGCTACGGCGACCTGCTCGGGCTCGACCTCGCCGCCGCCGGCGCCGCAGTCGAGCATCCGCTCCTCCTCGTCTGCACGCACGGGAAGCACGACCGCTGCTGCTCGAAGTTCGGCCGGCCGCTCTACGACGAGGTGCGGGAGCAGGTGGACGAGGGCTGGGTCTGGCAGTGCTCGCACGTCGGCGGCGACCGGTTCGCCGGCAACCTCGTCTCGCTGCCGGACGGCGCCTACTACGGCCGGGTCGAGCCTGGCGAGTCGTGGCCGGTCGTCGAAGCCGCGCTCGGCGGCCGGATCCACCTGCCGCTCTACCGCGGCCGCTCCTGCCACTCCTTCCCGGCTCAGGCGGCCGAGCGCGCCGTACGCGAGCACACCGGCCTGCTCGGCGTGGGCGCGGTCGGTGTCGTCTCGCTCGAGCGTGCCGCCGAGGGCTGGCGCGCGGTCGTGCGTGCGGACGGCGCCGGCTACGACGTCGACGTCCGGCGGGAGCAGGGGGAGCCGACGCACCTCACCTGCGCGGCGGAGGAGCTCAGGCGGCCGGCACGCTACGTCGCAGGAAGCCCTCGCGCACGAGCCTCCTGACGAGCACCAGTCGCCCGGCCTCGTCGAGCGCCCCCGGCAGGTCGGCGGCGCGGAACGGGCCGCCGGTCGTGACGAGGAACTCGAGCTCCGCCGCAACCCGCGCCGGGAAACGGACGTCGCGCCCCTCGAAGCAGAGCGTCGACCCGTCGAGCTCCGCGATGACGGTGTCGCGCCGCACGAGCTCGGTCTCGAGCCCGAGCGAGTCGAGCGCGCGCAGCTCCGAGAGCTGCCCGTCGAGGATCGGCCGGCGCGTGCGGACGAGGCGGCGCCAGGCCCTCGCGGCGGCGGTCTCGGCGTCGAGGGTGGGAAGGACGGGCGGCTCGCCGCCGGCCGAGCGGCGGAGCTCGAGGTCGCCGGTGCGCTCGTCGAGGGCGGCCCGTGCGTCGTCGAGCCAGGTGCGCACGTTGACGCCGATCGTGAGGTGCAGCGAGTCGCTCTCGGACGTGAGCGCCTGGTGCAGCCAGCCGCGCGGGAGGTAGAGCGTGTCGCCGGCGCGAAGCGTCACGTCGAGCACGGGCTCCCCGGGCGCTCCGAGCGCCGAGCGGTATCGCTGCGACTTGAGCGGCAGCTCGAGCACCGGCTCGTACACGAGCCAGCGCTTCTCGCCGGCGACCTGCAGCGAGATCACCTCGTGCGTGTCGTGGTGGACCGGCAGCCCCTGCGAGCCTCGCGGCGTGAAGTAGGCGTTCGCCTGCGTGGGTTGCCCGAGGAACGCTTCCAGGTGCCGGCAGTACCGGGCGAGCGGCAGCCACGAGTGGTGCAGCGCCTGGAGCACGATCGTCGCTCCGGCCTCGAACGCGGCCAGGACCCGCCGCACGTCGGCGACGGCGGTGAACGGCTCGGGGCGCCACGAGAGGTCGGCCGTGTAGCCCGTCACCGCCGTTCCCGCCTGGACGAGCCGGAACGCCGGCGTGCGGATCGCCGTTTCGGTGATCAGCCGCTCCACGTCCCGCGCGGAGAGGAGGTCGTCGAAGCGTCCCTCCTCGTCGCGCGGGACGACGAGCGGCTGCTGCTCCCAGTGCTCCGCGAGGAAGCGCTCCGCCTCGACGGGCGCGATCGCGCGGTTGAGCGCGGCGGGGCTAGGCGGCGTCCGAGTCGGAGGTATCCGCGTCTGCGTCGCCGGAGTCACCGTCGGTGCCGTCCGTGTCGGTGTCGTCGCCGTCCGCGTCGGCCGTGACCGGCGCGAAGTCGTCGTCGGAGGTGGTGATCTCCGCGTCGGAGAGCGTCTGGTCGTTCATCGGGGCTCCTCTCGTCGGGGGCGCTCGGTCGAGAGCGTCCGCTGGTATGCCCGGAAGCGCCAGGTCGCGAACGCGGTCGTCACCGCTGCCCGAGTGTAGTGTCGGCTCGTGGCGCAGGGTCAGGCCTCGACCTTCTCGATCTGCGGGCTCGATCCGGAGACCGGTGAGATCGGCGTCGCGGTGCAGTCGAAGTACTTCGCCGTGGGCTCCGTCGTCTCGTGGGCGCGAGCCGGGGTCGGCGCCGTGGCCACGCAGGCGGCCGGGATCGCCGGCTACGGCCCGCGGCTCCTCGCGCTGCTCGCGACCGGGAGCGCCCCCGAGGAGGCGATCCGTCTCGTGCTCGACGACGACTCGCGGCGCGAGACGCGGCAGCTGGGCGTCGTCGCCGCCGACGGCCGCTCCGCGTCCTTCACGGGCAGCGAGTGCAACGCGTGGGCCGGGCACGAGACGGAGCCGAACGTCGCGGGTCAGGGGAACATCCTCGCGGGGCCTGACGTCGTCGCCGACATGGTGGCGGCGTTCCGGGCCGGCGCGGGCACGCTGGCGGAGCGGCTGGTGGCCGGCCTCGAGGCGGCGCAGGCGGCCGGCGGCGACGTGCGCGGCCAGCAATCCGCAGCCGTGTACGTCGAACGGCCAGGAGCGGGCGAGGAGACCGGCGAGCTGATCGACCGCGTCGTCGACCTGCGCGTGGACGACCACCCGGAGCCGATCGCCGAGCTGCGCCGCCTGGTCGAGCTCCAGCTTCGCTGGAGCTTCCTCACGCGGGCCTCGGGGCGGCGCGAGGCGGGCCGGCCGGAGGACGGCGCAGCGGTGCTCGCGGAGGGGCTGCGCCGCTATCCCGACGACGCCACGATCCTCTACGACCTCGGGTGCTACGAGGCCCTCGCCGGCCGGCTCGACGACGCGCTCGCGCACGTCCGCCGCGCGCTCGAGCTGGACGGGTCGCTGCGACCGCTCGCCGCCGCCGACTCCGATCTCGACGCGCTCCGCGGCCGCGGCGACTCCGTCTAGCTCCGGCTGAAGCTCCCTAGTCGAGCTGGGAGCAGAGCTCGGTCGCTTGTCCCTGGAACGAGAACGACGTGATCAGGTCCTGGTCGAGGTCCCAGGTCTCGGTCACGTGGCCCACCACTCGATAGAGGCCGCCGTCCTCGCCCACCTCGCCGAACGGCCCCTGGTCGCCCGGGAAGAAGTAGAAGATCGTCTGGCCGCTGAACTCGATGTGGAGGTCGTTCGCGGCGGCGTCGTACGTCTCGCGCACGGTGCCGGCGTCCTTCACCTCGAGCGACGCGCCGGTCTCGAGGTTGGTGACCGTCTGACGCGTGTTGCTCTTGATCACGACGGTGCCATCGCTGAACTCGGTTCGTGTGGACGTCGCTCCCTCGCTGGGCCGGAGCTCCACCGCGAACGGGCACCCCGAGCCTGCTGCCAGCAAGGTCGGCTCCGCCGCGAAGTACTCTCGGATCGGCTTCGCCGCACCCGCTGTGGGGATGGCCGTCAGTCCGAGGACTGCAACCACGAGAACGATCAGGCCCTGTCGCTTCCGGACTGCCTGTTGGTGCGTGCGCATCGTCACGCCTCCTTCGTTGTGTTCCCGCGCGGACCGCACCGCGGCGAGATCCGCCCACCCTGGCCCAGGCGGTGACTGCTGTCAAGCTCCCGTCTAGAGCCGGTAGGCGCGGTCGGTGATCCAGACGACGCGCGGCTGGATGTCGACAGGCGGCTCGCCGCGCGCGAAGAGGGTCCCGAATGAGACGCGCACCCAGCTGCCGCCCGGCAGCGAGCCGGGTGCGCTCAGGGCCGCCTCCCACCGCTCGGCCGGCGCGAGGGCGCGCGGCGGCGGCGGCTCGATCGACGCGGCCTTCCGCACGCGCGGCAACGCGCCGGCGCGGTTGAGCTCGTCGAGCGTCTCCAGGCGCCCGTCGGCGAAGAGCATCAGCCCGAACGCGAGCGCGAGCGGCCTGCTCCCGAGCTCGAACGTGGTATCGGTGCCGTTCTCGAGCGCGATCCGGGCCGACCAGCCGTCCCGCCGCACCTCCAGGCTCCTCACCTCGAAGCGCAGGTGCCGCTCGCCCTCGCCGTAGCTCTCGCGCCAGTTCAGCTCGACGAGCCGCGGCTCCGCCGGCTCGGGCAGCGTGAGCGGCTGCGCGGGCTCGCGTGCCGCCGTCCCGCACCCGGCGAGCAGCACGGAGAGCAGCGGCACGGTCCAGCGCATCGGCGGAAGCCTCGCAGATAGAGTGCGGCCGCCTTGGACCTCTACGAGTATCAGGGGAAGCAGCTGTTCGCGCTGCACGGCATCCCCGTGTCCGAGGGCCGCTTCGCGGCCTCCCCGGAGGAGGCGCGCGCCGCCGCCGAGGAGCTCGGCGGCGAGGTCGTCGTCAAGGCGCAGGTGCTCACCGGCGGCCGCGGCAAGGCGGGCGGGATCAAGCTCGCCGCCACGCCCGACGAGACCGAGGCGCGGGCGCGGGAGATCCTCGGTCTCGACATCCGCGGCCACGTCGTCTCGAAGCTCTGGATCGAGCGCGCCTCCGAGATCGCCAAGGAGTACTACCTCTCGATCACGTTCGACCGCGGCGAGAAGAAGCCGCTCTTCATGTTCACGACGCAGGGCGGCATCGACATCGAGGAGGTGGCGGAGCAGACGCCCGAGGCGCTCGTGCGGCTCCACGTCGACCCGCTGGAGGGCTTTCAGCCGTGGCAGGCGCGCCGGCTCGTGCACGGGGCCGGCGTCGCCGATCCCTCGGAGCAGAAGCAGATCGCCGCGATCGTGGCGAAGCTCTACGACGCCTTCGTCGGCACCGACGCGATGCTCTGCGAGATCAACCCGCTCATCGTCACGCCCGAGGGCGAGGTGAAGGCGCTCGACTCCAAGTTCACGGTCGACGACAACGCGCTCTACAAGCACCCCGAGATCGCCGAGATGCGCGACGTCGCCGCCGCCGACCCGCTCGAGGCGCTCGCGCGCGAGAAGGGCGTCACCTACGTCAAGCTCGACGGCGACGTCGGCATTCTCGGCAACGGCGCCGGGCTCGTCATGTCGACGCTCGACGTGATCGCGCTCGTGGGCGGCAAGCCGGCGAACTTCTGCGACCTGGGCGGGGGCGGCGACGCGGAAGGAGTGGTGGACGCGCTGGAGGTGATCACCCGGGACGAGCAGGTGAAGGCGATCTTCTTCAACATCTTCGGAGGCATCACCCGCTGCGACGAGGTCGCGCGTGGCATCCTCACCGCGCTCGAACGGATGCCGATCGCGCACCCGATCGTGGTGCGCCTCGACGGCACGAACGCGGAGGAGGGCCGGACGATCCTGGCCGAGGCCGGCATCGCGAACATCCACCCCGAGACGACGATGCTCGACGGGGCCCGACGCGCCGTGGAGCTCGCCCGGTGAGCGTCTGGAGCGATCGTGCAGCGGCGTACCGCGAGGCGGCGGAGCACCGTGAGGGCGTCGATCTCGACCTGATCGTCGAGTGGGCGCGCGGTGCCCGCACCGCGCTCGACGTCGCCACCGGCGGCGGCCACGTCGCCAGGCGGCTGCGCGAGGCAGGGCTCGAGGTCGTCACGGCCGATCCCGCGCCGGGGATGCAGCCGGACGTGATCTGCCCGGCCGAGCACCTGCCCTTCGCCGACCGCTCCTTCGACCTCGTGGTGACGCGGATCGCCCCGCACCACTTCACGGACATCGCGCTGGCGGTGGCCGAGCTGGCCCGGGTCGCGCGCGAGCTCCTGATCGTCGAGGACACGCTCTACCGGAGCGAACGGGTCGAGGAGGCGGAGAGGCTCCGTGACCCGACGCACGTGAGCTCCTACAGCGAGCACGAGTGGCGCGCCTTCCTCGAGGCGGCCGGCTTGGTGATCGACCAGGTCGAGCTCGTCGAGAAGCGGCACGAGCTCGAGCAGTGGCTCGCCCGGACGGACACGGGCGAGGCCGACGCGGCGCGCGTGCGCGAGCTGCTCGCCGACCACATCGACGGCGGCGACTACGTCGACACGAAGATCATGCTCAGGGCGCGGAGGCCGAGCTGATGGCGATCATCGTCGACCGCGACACGAAGCTCGTCGTCCAGGGGCTGACCGGCAGCGAAGGCTCGTTCCACGGCCTGCGCAACCGGGCGTACGGCACCCAGGTCGTCGCCGGCGTGACGCCGGGCAAGGGGGGCCGTGAGCTCGAGGGGATCCCGGTCTACGACACCGTCGCCGGCGCGGTCGGCGAGACCGGCGCGAACACGTCGATGGTCTTCGTCCCGGCGCCCTTCGCCGCCGACGCGATCTACGAGGCGGTCGACGCCGGCATCGGCACCGTGATCTGCATCGCCGAGGGCCTTCCGGCCCACGAGATGCTGCGGATCCACGCGTACATCACCCCGAAGGGCGTGACCATGCTCGGCCCCAACTGCCCGGGCGCGCTCTCGCCGGGCAAGTCGAACGTGGGGATCATCCCGGCGGAGATCTTCGCCGAGGGCAACATCGGGCTCGTCTCGCGATCGGGGACCCTCACGTACCAGATCGGCCACGAGCTGACGCAGCTCGGGCTCGGCAACTCGACGATCGTCGGCATCGGCGGCGATCCGGTCGTGGGCTCGTCGTTCATCGACGTGCTGGCGAAGTTCGAGGCCGACCCGCAGACCGAGTACGTCGTGATGGTCGGCGAGATCGGCGGCGACGAGGAGGAGAAGGCGGCCGCCTACATCGAGGCGCACATGAGCAAGCCCGTCGTCGCCTACATCGCGGGCTTCACCGCGCCGCCGGGCAAGACGATGGGCCACGCGGGCGCGATCATCTCCGGCTCCTCCGGCACTGCCCAGGGCAAGAAGGACGCGCTCGAGGCGAAGGGCATCCGCGTGGGCACGTCGCCGACCGAGGTCGCGCAGTTCGCGGCCGACGTCGCCCGCAGCGCCTAAGAGGACTCTCATCGTCCCCTCACCGGCCCTTCATCACGGCCGGGCACGATCTCCCCTACAAGCGAAGAAGTGGGGGAACGGACATGAAGGCACTCATCCTGGTAGCAGTCGCCGTCGCGGCGGTCGGCGCTGCTCTCTCGACCGCGGCGCTCGCACCGGCCGCCACCGCCGACGAGCGCACATGCCGCGGCACGATCGGCGCCCGCAGCCTCGATGTCGACATCCGGGTGCCGCGCGGCGCCACCTGCAGGCTCAGGGGCACGCGCGTCGACGGCAACGTGAAGGTCTACCGCGGGGCGACGCTCATCGCCACCGCGGCCCGCATCGGCGGCAACGTCCAGGCGGAGAACGCGAAGCGCGTCGTCGTGGCCCGCAGCGTGGTCGGCGGCAGCGTCCAGCTGAAGCAGGGGCGCGGCTCGATCGAGCTCACGCGCAACCGGGTCGACTCCGACATCCAGCTCTTCTCGAACGTCGGGCGCTCCGTCGTCTCGCGGAACGTCGTCGACGGCAACCTGCAGTGCAAGTCGAACCGGCCGCGGCCGATCGGCGGCGGCAACCGCGTGGAAGGGAACAAGGAAGACCAGTGCGCGCGGCTGTAGCCGAGCCTGAGCCGGCCGCCGTGAAGGCGTCGTGGGGCTTCGCCGAGGGCGACGAGATCGTGCCCGGACGGTACGCCGTGCGGCTGCTCGGCGGCGGCCACCGCTACGAGGCGTATCTCGCCTGGGACGACGAGCTGCGCGCGCTCGTCACCGTGAAGATCGTCCGCCCCGACCTCGTCGAGGATCCCGGTGTGCTCGCCGGGATCGCCGGCGAGGCCCGCTCGCTCCAGCGTCTCCGGCACCCCGTCATCGTGCGGGCGTTCGACGCCGTGCTGCGCGGGGAGCGGCCGCACCTCGTCCTCGAGCTGCTCGACGGGCCGCGGCTCTCGACCCTCGTGCGCACGTCGGTGGTCGCCGTCGAGCAGGTGCTCTCGCTCGGGCTCCAGCTCGCGTCGGCGGCGCACTACCTCAGCGTCCGCGGGATCGTCCACCTGGACATCAAGCCCGCGAACGTGATCATGGCCGGCCCGCCGCGGCTGATCGACCTCAGCGTCGCGCTCCCGGTCGAGGAGCTCGCGTCGATCACCTCGCCGGTCGGGACCGACGCCTACATGGCGCCGGAGCAGGCCGATCCCTCCCGGTTCGCGGAGATCGGCCCACCGGCCGACGTCTGGGGGATCGGCGTCACCCTCTACGGCGCGCTGGCGAAGCGGAAGGCGTTCGAGTCGACTCCCGACGAGCGCTTCCCGCAGCTGACGCGCCGCCCCGGGCCGCTCCCGCACGAGGTGCCGCCGGCGCTGTCGGAGCTCCTCTTCGCGACCCTCGAGCCGCGGCCGGCCGACCGGCCGACCGCCGCGGAGCTGGGCGACGCCCTCGAGCCGCTCGTCGCGGCCCTACCGCGGCCCCGGCTCGGGCGCTTCCGCCCGAGCGATCGCGGCCCGCACGCACGCCGGAACCGATGAGAGAACTCTCAGAGCCGTCTCATCCCCCTCGCACCCACGGCGGGCACGCTGGAAGCACGACGGAAGACGACTCGATGGAGGAGGAAGCGACATGGCAAAGACACTGATCATCGCGCTCGCGGTCGCATTCGCACTCGGAGGCGTCGGCGCCGCGCTCAGCAACAGCCGCGACGACGGCAACACCGAGCCGATCGCGCTCGAACCGGCCCGGAAGGACGATGTGGACGGCCGGACGGTCGGCGCCGCCGCGGACGACGACGACGGCGACGGCGACGACACGACGGGCGACGACGGCACCTCGGGCGGCGACAACACGCCCGCACCGCCGGCCGCAGCCCGCGGTGACGGCGACGACACGGCCGGCAACGACGGCACCTCGGGCGGCAACAACACCGCCGCGCCGGCGCCTGCTCCGGCACCCGCCGCAGCCGGTGACGGCGACGACACGGCGGGCAACGACGGCACCTCCGGCGGGAACAACACCGCCGCGTCGGTGGCATCGGTCGCATCGGCACCCGCTCCGGCCCCGGCGCCCGCGCCGGCGCCCGCTCCGGCTCCGGCTCCGCCCGCCGCCGACGACAGCGTCTCGGCCGGCGGTGCGAGCTACTCCGCGCCGAGCGGCAACTCCGGCGGCGGCGGCGACACGTAGCCGACGAACCGCACCGCAGGACGGGAGGGGGCGCAGCGTGCGCCCCCTCTACGCGTGCGGGCAGGGCGCGTCGCGCGCGGGCGGGGCGGGTACAACTGAGACCGGTGGACTTCCCCTCGCTGCCGAAGCGCTGGGCGCTCGCGAGCATTCGCGTCCGCATCCTCGTCGGCTTCGTGGGCATGCTCGCCCTGGCGACGATCGGCTCCGTGCTCGTCGCCCGCGAGGTGATCACGAGCCGGCTCGACGAGCGGATCGACCGTGACCTCGCCCAGGAGGCGAGCGAGCTGCGCCGCCTCGCGGCGGGCGTCGACCCCGCGACCGGGGAACCGTTCGGAGACGACGTCCGTCGCATCTTCAGGGTCTTCTTCGCGCAGAACACGCCCTCCCGCGGTGAAGCCGTGCTCACCTTCGTGGACGGCGAGCCGTTCCTGCGCAGCCGACAGGTCGTCGGTTACCGGCTCGACCAGGATCCGCAGCTCGTCGAGCACTGGGGCTCGCTCACGCAGTCGGAGCGCGGCGAGGTCGACACGCCGGCAGGCCCCGTGGACTTCCTGGCCGTCCCGCTCCACGACGACGGCCGGGTGCTCGGGGTCTTCGTCGTCTCCTTCTTCCGCGAGCTCGAGGCCAACGTCGTCGACGACGCGACGATCGCGACCGCCGGCGTCGGGCTCGCGGTGCTCCTGATCGGCTCGCTGCTCGCGTGGCGCGTCGCGGAGAGCGTCCTGCGGCCCGTTCGCACCGTCACCCAGACCGCCCGCTCCATCACCGACACCGACTTCAGCCGCCGCATCGACGTCCAGGGCAACGACGAGGTCGCGGAGCTCGCGGCCGCCTTCAACGCGACGCTCGACCGGCTCGAGTCCGCGTTCGTGACGCAGCGGCGCTTCCTGAACGACGCGGGGCACGAGCTGAAGACCCCGCTGACGATCGTGACCGGGCATCTGGAGCTGCTCGGCGAGGAGCCGGCCGAGCGCGAGGCGACGCTCGCCCTCGTGCTCGACGAGCTCGACCGGATGAGCAGGATCGTGAACGACCTGCTGCTGCTCGCCAAGGCCGAGGCGCCGGACTTCCTCCACCTCGAGACCGTCGACGTCGGCGTCCTCACCGACGAGGTGCAGACGAAGGCCGCCGCGCTCGCGCCGCGGCGGTGGACGGTCGACGCCCGCGGCCGCGGGCTCGTCGTCGCCGACCGCCAGCGTCTGACCCAGGCGCTGATGCAGCTCGCCGAGAATGCCGCCAAGCAGACGGAGGAGGACGACGAGATCGCGGTCGGCTCGCAGGTGGAGGACGGCGAGGCGCGCTTCTGGGTTCGCGACGAGGGGCCCGGCATCCCGCGCGACGACCAGGCGCGCGTCTTCACGCGCTTCTCGCGCGGGGCGGGATCGCACCGCGGCGAGGGCTCGGGGCTCGGACTCTCGATCGTGCAGGCGATCGCCCAGGCGCACCACGGGCGCGTCGAGCTCGCGAGTCGCGAGGGCGCCGGTGCCACTTTCACGCTCGTCCTCCCGGTGGACCAGCCGGAGGCGGTACGCGCGTGAGCCGCATCCTCATCGCGGAGGACGAGGCGCGGATCGCGTCGTTCCTCGAGAAGGGCCTCGGCGCGAACGGCTTCGCGACGACGGTGGCAACGAACGGGCGCGACGCGTTGCGGCTGGCGCGTCGCGGCGACTTCGACCTGCTCGTGCTGGACGTGGGCCTGCCCGAGCTGGACGGCTTCGAGGTCCTGCGCGAGCTCCGGCGGGCCGGGTCACCCCTGCCGATCGTGATGCTCACGGCGCGCGACGACGTCGCCGACACCGTTGCCGGCCTCGAGGGCGGTGCCGACGACTATGTCACCAAGCCGTTCCGGTTCGAGGAGCTGCTGGCGCGCATCCGCGTCCGGCTGCGCGGGGAGCCCGCCCCGACGCCGACGAAGCTCGAGCTCGACGGGCTCACGCTCGACCTGCGCACCCGCCAGGTGCAGGTCGAAGGGAAGGACATCGAGCTCTCGGCGCGCGAGTTCGCCCTCGCGGAGCTGTTCTTCCGCCACCCGGGCCAGGTGCTGAGCCGCGAGCAGATCCTGAGCGGCGTGTGGGGCTACGACTTCGACCCGGGCTCCAACGTCGTCGACGTCTACGTGGGTTACCTGCGCAAGAAGATCGGCCGCGAGCGCATCACCGCCGTGCGCCGCATGGGCTACCGGCTCGAGCGCGGCTGAGGCCGCTACACCGACCAGCGCTCGACGAAGGCGCGCTGCTTCGCGGTCGGCTCGCCCAGCTCGATTCCGAGCGTGGCGAGCTTCGTGCGCGCGATCTCCGCGTCGAGCGCCGCCGGGAAGCGATGCAGGCCGGGCGCGAGCCCGCCGCCTGCGAGCAGGTGCACGGCGAGCGCCTGCACCGAGAAGGACAGGTCCATGATCTCGACCGGGTGCCCGTCGCCCCCCGCGACGTTCGTCTGGCGGCCGTCGACGAGCACGTAGGCGGTGCCGCCGCCGGGGATCGCGCGCGCCTCGACCCCCGGCCGCGCCTCCTCGGCCGGGCCGAGTGCGTCGATCGCGATCTCGCGCTCGTGGTGGCCGCCGTTCGCGAGCAGGACACCGTCCTTGAGGAGCGGGATCGCCTCGGCCGGCACCGCGTCGATCGCGCCGGTCGCGGCGATGACGACGTCGGCGGCGGGGAGCGCGTCCTCGAGCGCGGCCACCCGCTGGCCGTCCATGTGCGCCTCGAGCGCGGCGACGGGGTCCACCTCGACGACGGTGACGCGGCCGCCCTGCCCGCGTGCGTAGCGGGCGAGCCCCTTGCCGACCCAGCCGTAACCGACGATGCAGAACTCGCGCCCGGCGAAGTTGAGGTTGGTCAGCCGGTCGATCGCCGCGAGCGTCGACTGGCCGGTGCCGTAGCGGTTGTCGAAGAGGTGCTTGCAGCGGGCGTCGTTGGCGGCCACTGCAGGGAAGGTCAGCCTGCCCGCCGCCGCGAGCGCGCGCAGCCGGGCGACGCCGGTGGTCGTCTCCTCCGTCACTCCGGCCAGGCGCTCCGCCAGCTCGGGCCGGTGCTCGACGATGCGGGCGGTCAGCTCGGCGCCGTCGTCGACCACGAGCTCCGGCTCCGTGTCGGCGACGGCGAGCAGGTCGGCGTCGAACTCCTCGCCCGAGGCGCCGTGGCGCGCGTGCACCTCGATGCCGCGGGCGACGAGCGCGGCGCAGACGGCGTCCTGCGTCGAGCCGGGGTTCGAGCCGGAGGCGACGACGCGCGCGCCCGCGTCGGCGAGCAGCGTCGCGAGGTAGGCGGTCTTCGCCTCGAGGTGGACGACGACGGCGACCCGACGCCCCCGGAGCGACCCGTCCGCGAGCCGCTCGCGCGCGAGGCGGTTCAGGACGGGCGAGTGCCGCGCGACCCAGCGAATCCGCTGCTCGCCCG
>DASUOK010000203.1:0-5810 GCA_036276675.1 Gaiellaceae bacterium
CACCTCGGCGACCACATCCTCACGAGTGCGCAGAAGGGCGTCGACGCGGCCGTCCTCCTGACGATCCAGTCCGTGCTCGAGGGCGCCTGGGAGGGTGGGCGCAACGCGACCTTCGGCCTCGCCGAGGAGGGGGTGGGCCTCGGCACCGTCAGCGCGGAGGTGCCCGCCGAGGACGTCGAGGCGGTCGAGGCGATCGAGCAGCAGATCGCCGAGGGCGAGATCTCCGACATCCCCACCACCGTCGGGAAGAGCTAGCGCGACCCGCCCCGGGTGCGGGCGCCCGCCGCCGAGCCCCGCGGCTCCAGCGCCCCAGCGCGAAAGAGTGCGGCTAACCGAACCCTCGTTCCACCGCCGGCGCGGCTAGGGTCCACGCAGTGACGACCGAGGGAGGATCGATGGAGGACGGGAACACCGCTGCTCCGACGAGCGGCGAGGCCGTCGTCGTCGCGAGCGAGGTCACGCGCCGCTACGGCGAGGGCGACACGGCCGTCGACGCGCTCCGCGGCGTCTCGCTCGAGATCGAGCAGGCGCGGCTGACGGCTGTGATGGGCCCGTCGGGGTCCGGCAAGTCGACGCTGATGCACATCCTCGCCGGCCTCGACAAGCCGACGTCCGGATCGGTCGCGATCGCCGGCACCGAGATCACCGCCCTGAAAGACACCGATCTGACGAAGTTGCGGCGCCGCCACATCGGCTTCGTCTTCCAGTTCTTCAACCTCCTGCCGATGCTGACGGCCGAGGAGAACATCGTGCTGCCGCTGTCGATCGCCGGTGAGAAGCCGGAGGGGGCGTTCTTCGACGACCTGATCGACAAGGTCGGGCTCGCCGACCGGCTCTCGCACCGTCCCTCGGAGCTGTCGGGCGGCCAGCAGCAGCGGGTGGCGATCGCGCGCGCGCTCGTCTCGCGGCCGACCGTGCTCTTCGCCGACGAGCCGACGGGGAACCTCGACTCGACGACGGGCCACGAGATCCTCGAGCTGATGCGGAACTCGGTCGACTCGTACGGGCAGACGATGGTGATGGTGACGCACGACCCGCGTGCCGCCGCCATCGCCGACCGCGTGCTCTTTCTCGCCGACGGGCTGATCGTGAAGGACCTGCCGCGCTCGAGCGAGGGCGACATCCTCGCGGCGGTGAACTCGCTGATGACGGCGGGAGCGACGACCGGCGCGTGACCAAGTTCGCGCTGAAGGGGCTGCTGGGGCGCAAGCTCCGCACGGCGCTGACGGCGATCGCGATCGTCCTCGGCGTGACGATGGTGAGCGGCACGTACGTGCTCACCGACTCGATCGACAAGGCATTCGACTCGATCTTCACCGACGTCCGCCAGGGCTCGAACGTGATCGTCAGCGGCAAGTCGGCGTTCGACCTCTCCGACGGCAGCGGCGCCACCGCTCCGGCGTTCGACGAGGACGTGCTCGAGGAGGTGCGCGAGGTCGAGGGGGTCGCGCTCGCGGAGGGCAGCGTCGACAGCGAGAGCGCCCAGCTGATCGGCGACGACGGCAAGGCGATCACCTACGGCGGCGCCCCCAACCTCGGTTTCTCGATCGCGAACGGCGAGTCTCCCTTCAACCCGCTGACGCTCGTCGACGGCGAGTGGCCGGGGCCGAACGAGGTCGTGATCGACTCCGCCACGGCGGACAAGGAGGACTTCGCGGTCGGCCAGCAGGTCGGTGTCCAGGCGGCGGGCGCGGTCGAGGAGCTGCGCATCGCCGGGATCGTCGAGTTCGGCTCGGTCGCGACGATCGGCGGTGCGACGCTCGCCGGGTTCGACCTCGGCACGGCTCAGCGGCTCTTCGACAAGGAGGGCGAGCTCGACGAGATCGCGGTGTCGGCGCGGGCGGGCGTCACGGACGACGAGCTGATCGCGCAGCTCGAGGAGGTGCTGCCGGAGACGACGCAGGTGCTCTCGTCCTCGCAGCAGGCCGAGGAGGACGCGGAGGGGACGAACGAGTTCATCACCTTCCTCCAGGGCTTCCTGCTCGCCTTCGCCGGCATCGCCCTCTTCGTCGGCAGCTTCGTGATCGCGAACTCGCTCTCGATCACGATCGCGCAGCGGACGCGCGAGTTCGCCACCGTGCGCACGCTCGGCGGCTCCCGACGGCAGGTGCTCGGCTCGATCGTGCTCGAGGCGCTCGTCATCGGCGCGGTGGCCTCGGTGGTCGGCCTCTTCCTCGGGCTCGGTCTCGCGAAGCTGCTCTTCTGGCTCTTCGACCTCGCGGGCTTCACGCTGCCGAACAGCGGCCTGATCCTGGAGACGCGGACGATCGTCGTGGCGCTGCTCGTCGGCATCGTCGTGACGCTCCTCGCGAGCCTGCGGCCGGCGATCCGCGCCACCCGCGTGCCGCCGATCGCGGCGGTGCGCGAGGGCGCCACGCTGCCCGAGTCGCGCTTCCACCGCTTCCGCACGCTCGGGTCGCTCGTGACGATCGCGCTCGGCTTCGCCGCGCTGCTCTACGGGCTCTTCGCCGGCGGCCTGGGCACGACGCAGCTCCTGGCCTGGATGGGCATCGGCGCGCTGCTGATCTTCATTGGCGTCGCCCTGTTCGCGCAACGCCTGATCCGGCCGCTCGCGCAGTTCCTCGGCTGGCCCGCGACGCAGATCGGCGGCGCGGCCGGCAAGCTCGCCCGCGACAACGCCCGCCGCAATCCGCAGCGCACCGCCTCGACCGCGTCGGCGCTGATGATCGGCCTCGCGCTCGTGACGCTGGTCGCGGTGCTCGCACAGGGGATCACCTCGACGTTCCGCAACTCGGTGGAGGAGATCTTCATCGCCGACTACGCGATCACCGCCCAGAACAACTTCGCCCCGATCCCGATCGCCGCGGCCGAGGCGGCGGCGGACGCGCCCGGCGTCGAGGCCGTCGCGAGCGTTCGCACGGCGGAGGCGCGGATCTTCGACTCGAACGAGTTCGTCACGGCCGTCGACGAGGGTGCCGTCGGCGCGATCAGCCTCGACTGGATCGAGGGCTCGCAGGAGACGTTCGCCGAGCTCGGCGCGAACGGCGCGTTCGTGGACGAGGACTACGCGGAGGAGCACGACCTCGCCGTCGGCTCGCCGGTCCCGATCCTCACCCCCTCCGGCGAGGAGCTCGAGCTCGAGGTGCGGGGGATCTTCGACCCGCCGACCGGCGGCTCGCCCTTCGGCAGCGTCACCTTCTCGACGGACACGTTCGACCGGCTCTACGAGTCGCCGCGCAACCTCTACTCCTTCGTGGGCATGGAGGGCGGCGTCACGGACGCGAACACGGCCGCGCTCGAGTCCGCGCTGGCCGACTTCCCGAACGCCAAGTCGCAGACGCGCGAGGAGTTCGTCGACAACCAGATCAGCGGACTCAGCGCGATCCTGAACATCCTCTACGTGCTGCTGGCGCTCTCCGTCGTCGTCTCGCTGTTCGGGATCGTCAACACGCTCGTGCTGACGGTCTTCGAGCGGACGCGTGAGCTCGGCATGCTGCGCGCGATCGGGATGACGCGGCGGCAGACGCGGCGGATGATCCGGCACGAGAGCGTGATCACGGCCCTCATCGGCGGCGTGCTGGGGATCCTGCTCGGCATCGTCCTCGGCGGGCTGCTCGTGGCCCGCGTCGAGTTCATCGCCTTCTCGCTGCCGACGACGCAGATCGTGGTCTTCGCGCTGCTGACGATCGTTGTCGGCATCCTCGCCGCGATCTTCCCGGCCCGGCGCGCCGCGCGGCTGAACCCGCTCGAGGCGCTCCAGTACGAGTAGGTCAGGCGGGGCCGCGCCGTGCGACGCCGTCGGCCTCGGCCGCCTGTGCGACCGCGGCCGCGACGACCGGCGCGACGTCCCGGTTGAACACGCTCGGGATCACGTACTCGGGCCCGAGCTCGTCCTCGGGGATCACGGCCGCGATCGCGTGGCCGGCAGCGACCTTCATCCCCTCCGTGATCTCGGCGGCGCGCACGTCGAGGGCACCGCGGAAGATGCCGGGGAATGCGAGCACGTTGTTGATCTGGTTCGGGTAGTCCGAGCGGCCGGTCGCGATCACCGCCGCGTGGCCGTGGATCTCCTCCGGCAGCACCTCGGGTGTCGGATTCGCCATCGCGAAGACGATCGCGCCGCCCGCCATCGTCGCCACCGCCTCGGCGGAGACGGCCCCGGGGCCGGAGAGCCCGATGAAGACGTCGGCGCCGGCCAGCAGCTCGTTCGCGCTGCCGCGCTCGTCGTCCGGGTTGGTCAGGCGCGCGTACTCCGCCTTCGTCGGGTCGAGCCCCTCGCGGCCCTGGTGGACGGCGCCCGCGCGGTCGCAGCCGACGATTCGCCGCACCCCGGCCGCGAGCAGGATCTTCGTCGTCGCGATCCCCGCGGCGCCGACACCCGTGAGGACGACCTTCACGTCCTCGGGCCGCTTGCCGACGACGCGCAGCGCGTTGAGGAAGGCTGCGAGGACGACGACGGCGGTGCCGTGCTGGTCGTCGTGGAAGACGGGGATGTCGAGTCGCCCGCGCAGGCGACGCTCGATCTCGAAGCAGCGCGGCGCCGAGATGTCCTCGAGGTTGATGCCGCCGAAGCCCGGGGCGATCGCCGCGACGGTCTCGACGATCTCGTCGACGTCCTTCGTGGCGAGGCAGAGGGGCCAGGCATCGACGCCGCCGAACTCCTTGAAGAGCACGGCCTTGCCCTCCATCACGGGCATGGCCGCCTCGGGGCCGATGTCACCGAGGCCGAGCACGGCGGTGCCGTCGCTGACGACGGCGACGGTGTTCTGCTTGATCGTCAGGTTCCACGCCTTCGCGGGGTCCTCGGCGATCGCCGTCGACACGCGCGCGACGCCGGGCGTGTACGCCATCGAGAGGTCGTCGCGCGTCTTCAGCGGGGATTTCGGCACGACCTCGATCTTGCCGCCCAGGTGGAGCAGGAAGGTGCGATCGGAGACGTTGTCCACCTCGACGCCGTCCAGCGCGCGGACGGCCGCGACGATGCGTTCGAGGTGCGCCGAGTCCGTCGCGAGCACCGTCACGTCACGCACCTTGCGGCCGCGGTCGACGCGGACGAGGTCGATCGCGTCGAGCGACGCGCCCGCGTCGCCGAGTGCGCCGGCCAGCCGGGCGAAGGAGCCGGGGCGGTCCTCGAGGACGACCCGCAGGGTGGCGCTGAACTGGGCGGAGACGTGGGCCACGAAGGCGTCAGTCTAGGGAGGACGGCTCGGCTAGGCTCGCCTCGTGCGTGTGACGCTCTGCGACGTCGGGCCGCGGGACGGGCTGCAGAACGAGCCCGAGACGCTCGCGCCGGCGGTCCGGGCGGAGCTCGTGCGGCGGCTCACGGCCGCCGGCCTGCCGCGGATCGAAGCGGCCAGCTTCGTCGATCCTGCCCGCGTGCCGCAGATGGCCGGCGCGGAGGAGGTCGTCGCCGGCGTCGGCGACGTGGCGGCGGAGCTCTCCGGGCTCGTCCTCAACGAACGGGGCTACGAGCGCCTGGCGGCGACCGCCCTCGACCGGGTGAACGTGACGCTCGCCGTCACCGACGGCTTCAACCGGCGGAACGCGAACGCGTCGCTCGCCGAAGCCGTCGAGCGCGTGGAGCGCATCCTCGCGGCCACGGAGCTGCCGGCGACGGCGACGCTCAGCTGCGCCTTCGGCTGTCCCTTCGAGGGCGAGGTCGACCCGGGTGTCGTCGTCGAGCTGGCGGGGCGGCTCGCGGGTGCGGGCGCCGAGGAGGTGGTCCTCGCCGACACGATCGGCGTCGCCACGCCAGGGGCCGTGCGCGTGCTCGTCGAGCGCAGCCGGGCGGCGGGCGCGCACTTCCACGACACGCGCCACACGGGGGTGGCCAACGCGTGGGCAGCGGC
>DASUOK010000204.1:0-3525 GCA_036276675.1 Gaiellaceae bacterium
CGACGACCGCCTCGATCCTCTACACGACGGCGCACCTCGGCTTCCCCGTCTCCACGACCCACACGATCACGGGCTCCGTGCTCGGCGCCGGGGCGAGCCGCCGCTTCTCCGCGGTGCGCTGGGGCGTGGCGGGCAACATCCTCGTCGCCTGGGTCATGACGATCCCCTGTGCTGCGGCCGTGGGCGCCGGGATGGAGCTGCTGACACGCCTCCCGGCCGGCGACTTCCTCGTGTTCGCGCTCGCCGCGCTGATCGCCGCCACCGCCTTCACCGCACGCCGGCTGCAGACGCGGCGCGCGCTCGCCACCGTACCGGCCTGAGCCTCGTCGCCAACCGGTGAAGGTCCAGTGTCGGAGCGGTGCGGGGCCTTGCCGTGGCCGCTCCCAGCTGGCACACAGGGAGCATGCTGCTCGCGCTCGTCGCCCACCGCGCCGGCGAGACGAACGCCGCGCTCGCCGCGGCCGCTCCGCCCGGCGTGGAGATCGTGTCGCTGACACCGACGCAGGCCCTGGTGGGGCTCCAACCGGGTGATGCGGCGCTCGGGCGGCTCGACGTGCTGCCGACGCTGGACGGCGTCGACGACGGGCTCGCGGCGCTGGGAGCGCTCGCCGCCCGCGGCGTGCGGGTGCTCAACACGCCCGCCGCGCTGCTCGCAGCGCACGACAAGCTGCTGACGGCGCGCGTCCTCCACCGCGCGGGGCTGCCCCACCCCCGCACGCGCCTGCTCGAGCACGGGGGGCCGCTGCCGGACCTCGAGGCTCCCCTCGTCGTGAAGCCGCGGTTCGGGAGCTGGGGGCGCGAGGTCGCGCTCCTGACCGACGAGCGTGCACTCCGGCGACACCTCGTGGAGCTCGCGACTCGGCCCTGGTTCCGCGCCCAGGGCGCGCTCGCGCAGGAGCTCGTCCCGCCGCTCGGCTCGGACCTGCGCGTCGTGGTCTGCGGCGAGCGCGTCGTGGGCGCGATCTCGCGGGTCGCGCAGCACGGCGAGTGGCGGACGAACGTCGCGCTCGGCGCGCGTCGCGTGCCGGTGACGCCGCCGCCCGCAGCCTCTGTGCTCGCCGTCCGGGCGGCCGCCGCAGCCGGAGCCGACCTGCTCGGCGTCGACCTCCTGCCGGACGGCGCGGGCGGCTGGACGATCCTCGAGCTGAACGGCGCGGTCGACTTCACGCCCGACTACGGGCTCGGCGACGACCCGTTCGTCGCCGCCGCGGCCGAGCTCGCGCGCCTCGCGCGCGCCGAAGCGGAGCGCCGCCCGCCGCTAGTGCGACGCGTCGGTGAACTCGCGGAACTCGCCGGTGACGAGGTAGGCGGTCTGCTCGCCGACGTCGACGGCGTGGTCTCCGATCCGCTCGAGGCAGCGTGAGACGAGGAGCATGCGCAACCCCCACTCGCGCCGCTCGGCGTCGGTGCCGAGGTCGAGCAGGCGCTCCACGACGCGCCGGTTGGCGCGGTCGATCAGCTCGTCGAGCTCGAGCAGCGACTCCGCGGCGGCGCGGTCGCGTTCCCGCAGCGAGCTCAGCGCCACGCGGATCATCTCCTCCGCGCGCTCGCCCATCTCCTTGAAGCCCTCGAGCAGCGCCGCGTCGGGAGGCAGGCCCTTGCTCAGCTTGGTCAGCTTCGCGATCGTCACGCAGAGGTCGCCCATCCGCTCCAGGTGGAGGTTGTCCTTCAGCAGCGCGAGCACGAGGCGGAGGTCGCTCGCCACGGGCGTCTGCCGCGCGAGCAGGAGCTCGATCCCCTGCTCGACCTCGAAGAACTTGGCGTCGATCTCGTCGTCGAAGGCGATCACCTCGTCGGCGAGCTCGAGGTCGTGCGCGAAGAGCGCCTCGACCGCGCCGCGGACCGAGCGCAGCACGAGCTCGCCCTCGGCGCCCAGCGCCGCCTCGAGCTCGTCGAGCTCCTGCTGGAAGGAGATGCGCATCAGCCGAACCGCCCGGTGACGTAGTCCTCGGTGCGCTGGTCGGCCGGGGTGGTGAAGATCTTCGACGTCAGGTCGTACTCCACGAGCACGCCCGTCCGCCGCCCGTCGGGCTCGACGTCGACGGAGAAGAACGCCGTCATGTCGGCGACGCGAGCCGCCTGCTGCATGTTGTGGGTGACGATCACGATCGTGTAGTCGCGCTTGAGCTCGTGCATCAGGTCCTCGATCCGCGTCGTCGAGATCGGGTCGAGTGCCGAGGCCGGCTCGTCCATCAGGATCACCTCCGGCTCGACGGCGAGCGCCCGCGCGATGCAGAGCCGCTGCTGCTGGCCGCCCGAGAGGCTGAGCGCGCTCTCCTTCAGCCGGTCCTTGACCTCGTCCCAGAGCGCCGCCTGGTGCAGGGCCTGCTCGACCCGCTCGTCGAGGCCGCTCGACCAGCCGAGCACGCGCGGGCCGAAGGCGACGTTGTCGTAGATCGACTTGGGAAACGGGTTGGGCTTCTGGAAGACCATGCCGATCAGCTTGCGCACCTCGACCGGATCGACCTCGGGGCCGTACAGGTCCTCGTCGTGGTAGAGGATCCTGCCCTCGACGCGTGCGCTCGGGATCAGGTCGTTCATGCGGTTGAAGCACCGGATGAAGGTGCTCTTGCCACAGCCGGACGGCCCGATGAACGCGGTCACGGCGCTCTTGTGGATCTGGAGCGTCACACCTGTGAGCGCCGGCACGCCCGCGTAGAGAACCTCGAGCTCCTCGACGTCGAAGACGACCTCGCGCTTCGAGGGCTCGTAGTCGGACTGGCCGGCTGCCGTCTCGACGTGCACCTCGGCCATTCTAGGAGGGGCGGCAGTGCGGTCCATCTCGAGCATCACCATCTCTTCTGGTAGCGGTTGCGGAGCCAGATCGCGAACGCGTTCATGGTCAGCAGGATCACGAGCAGCACGATGATCGCTGCGGCAGCGATCAGCTTGAACTCCTCCTGCGGGCGCGCGATGTACTGGTAGATCTGGATCGGCAGCGCGGTGAACGGGCCCATCAGCGTCGGATTGAAGGAGACGTAGGTGAGGGCGCCGACGAGGATCAGCGGCGCCGTCTCACCGATCGCCCGCGCCAGCGCGAGGATCGAGCCCGTGGCGATGCCGGGGATCGCGTTCGGCAGCACCTGACGCCAGATCACCTGCCACTGCGTCGCGCCGAGCGCGTAGCCACCCTGGCGGATCGAGTCGGGGACGGCGCGGATCGCCTCGCGTGAGGCGACGATCACGATCGGCAGCACGAGGAGCGTCAGGATCAGCGCACCGGCGAGGAGCACCCGGCCGAGCCCGAGCCCACGCACGAGGAAGGCGAGGCCGAGGATGCCGTAGACGATCGAGGGAACAGCGGCCAGGTTCTGGATGTTCAGGTCGAGGAACCGGTTGTACCAGCGCTCCTTGTTCGCGTACTCCTCCAAGTAGATCGCGGTGCCGACGCCGAGCGGGAGCACCGTCACGAGCAGGATCCCCATCATGAGGATCGTCGCGAGGATGGCCGGCCGAGCCCCCGCGATCTGGGGGTCGGTGGCCGGCGGATTCGTCAGCAGCGCGCCGTCCAGGTACGGCAGCCCG
>DASUOK010000205.1:0-4065 GCA_036276675.1 Gaiellaceae bacterium
GGTGGCCCGGCGCGCAGGGGTGCTAGAGCAGCGAGTCGAGGCCGACGGTGAGACCCGGCGGCAGCGTCGGGAGCCGCTCGAGCGCGAGCAAGACTCCGGGAACGAAGGCCTCGCGGGAGGTCGTGTCGTGCCGGATCGTCAGCGTCTGCCCCGGCCCGCCGAGGATCACCTCCTGGTGCGCCACGAGCCCCGGCAGCCGCACCGAGTGGATCGGCACGTCGCCGCCGATGCGCGCCGCGGTCGCCTTCGCCGTCCCCGAGGGAGCGTCCCGCTTGGACTCGTGGTGGAGCTCGACGATCTCTGCGCGCGGCAGGAGCTGCGCCGCCTCCGCCGCGAAGCGCATCATCAGCACCGCGCCGACGGCGAAGTTCGGCGCGTAGAGCACCGCGACGCCGGCGGCGCGAGCGGGCTCGTCGACGCCCGTCGGCTCCCAGCCGGTCGTCCCGACCACCGACGGCACCCCCGCGGCGATCGCCGCCCCGACGTTGCCGGCGACGGCAGCGGGCACGGTGAAGTCGACCATCGCCTCCGCGTCCGCGAGCTCGGTGAGCTCGTGCCCCGCTTCCATGAGCGCCGGCGCGAGCACCCTCCCGACCTTCCCGCCGGCGCCGTTGAGCGCGATCCTCATGCCGCCGCACGGGCGACGAGAGCGGGATTCACCCGCTCGACGGCCGCCCGGAAGCGCGCCTCGCTGGGCCCGATCCCCGCAGCCGAGAGGCGGTCGAGCGCGAGCAGGTCGCCCGCCAGGGCCGCGACGTCCTCGGTGGTCACCGCGTCGATGCGACGGATCAGCTCCTCGAGCTCGAGCAGCTCGGACTCGGTGACGAGCGACTTGCCGAGCCGGCTCATGCGGTTCGAGGTCGACTCGAGCGAGAGCAGCATCCGGCCCTTCAGGTTCTCCTGCGCGCGCTCCAGCTCGCCCGCGCGCACGTTCCCAGCGGCCACGTCCGCGAGCTCCCGCGCGGCGATCTCGAGGCACTCGACGAGGTTCTCTTCCCGCGTGCCGACGTAGAGGCCGATCTGACCGGCGTCGGAGTACTGCGAGGCGAAGCTGTAGACGGAGTAGGCCAGCCCGCGCTTCTCCCGGATCTCCTGGAAGAGCCGTGACGACGCGGAGCCGCCGAGGATCGCGTCGAGGAGCGAGGCCGCGAAGCGCCGCTCGTCGCGCCGCGAGATCCCGGGCGCGCCGAGGCACACGTGGTACTGCTCCGTGTCCTTGCGCTGGAAGCGGACGCCGGGCGCGAGCTTCCGGCCCACCGGCTTGCGTGGGCGACGGGGCGCGACGGGCGTCTGCGGCAGCCGCTCCCCGAGGAGCGCCACGAGCCGCTCGTGCTCGAGGTTGCCGGCGGCCGCGACCACGATGTTCCCGGCCGTGTACGCCCCGCGGTGATACGCGGCGAGGGCACGCCGGCTCACGGACGAGATCACGTCGGCGCGGCCGATCACCGGCCGCCCGAGCGGGTGCCCGCCGAAGACGGCCTCCGCGACCACGTCGTGGACGAGGTCCTGCGGGTTGTCCTCCACCATCGCGATCTCCTCCAGGACGACCTCCCGCTCGGAGTCGACGTCGACGAAGGCAGGCTCGTAGACCATCCCGGTCATCACGTCGAGGGCCGCCACGAGCCGGTCGTCCGGAACGCGTGCGTAGACGACCGTCGTCTCGCGCGAGGTGGCCGCGTTCAGCTCGCCGCCGAGGCCGTCGAAGATCTCCGCGATCTCCTGGGCGCTGTGCGTCCCGGAGCCCTTGAAGAGCAGGTGCTCGATGAAGTGCGAGACCCCGGCACGCGCGTCCGTCTCGTCGCGCGAGCCCGCCCCGATCCAGAAGCCGATCGAGACGGAGCGCACGCTCGGGACGCGCTCGGTGATCACGCGCTCGCCCGTCGCCAGCTCCGAGAGCTCGTACTCCTGCACCGGCCGATCGTAGCGGTCTCCCCTCGTGGGCAGGCGTGCGGCAGGACGCCGTGCGCGGCTTGACTTCGCGGCGCGTTCGTACTTAGGTCCCGACCGGAATGGCCGCCGTGGACTACTTCCTCAAGCTCGACGGCATCGCGGGCGAGAGCGCGGACGCGAAGCACAAGGGCGAGATCGAGGTGCTCTCGTTCAGCTTCGGCGAGACCCTCGCCGGCGCGGGCGGACACGCGGGCGGCGGAGGCGGGGCCGGGAAGGTGGAGATGACCGACTTCGCCTTCACGGCCGGGACGAGCAAGGCGTCCCCGGTGCTCTTCCAGCACTGCGCCTCGGGCCGTCACATCAAGCAGGCGCTGTTGACGCTGCGCAAGGCCGGCAAGGGGCAGCTCGAGTACCTCAAGATCAAGCTCGAGGACGTCCTCGTCTCGAGCTACTCCCTCTCCGGGCAGGAGAGCGAGGGCAACCCACACGACGCGTTCTCGCTCAACTTCAAGAAGATCTCGGTCGACTACCGGCCGCAGAAGCCCGACGGGAGCCTGGCTGCGGCGGTGCACGGCGGTTGGGACCTGAAGAAGAACGCCAAGCTCTGACCCCACCGCCGTCCCTGGCGACCGCTGGGGACGCGGCGCAGCTGCGATCGCTGTTCGCGGAGGCGGGCTACACGAGCGCGGGCATCGCCCGGCGCCTCCACTCGTCGGACGATCTCGTCTACTCACACCGTGAGCTGGAGGTGCACCGGCGGCGTCTCGCCTCCGAGCCGGACGGACTGTCGCTCCTGCTCACGCTGCTCCTCCTCGGCGATCCGGTGGTGGCGGCGGACTGCGAGCGGGCGCTCGGCGGCGGGGCCGCGCTCCTCGTCGCGGCCGGCCTCGCCGAGGAGCGGGACGGCTCGCTGCACGGCCTGGGCCGCGTCGTCCCGCACGACGAGCTCCTGATCGCCTCCGACCGGCTCGACACCTCCGGGCCGGATCGCGTCGCCGGCGTCCACCGGCCCTCGGCGACCCTGGCGCACCTGACGATCCGGAAGCCGGTCGAGCGCGCCCTCGACGTCGGCACCGGCAACGGCATCCAGGCGATCCTGCTCGCCCGGCACGCGCGGCAGGTCGTCGCCACCGACGTGAACGAGCGCGCCCTCGCCTTCGCCGCCTTCAACCTGGAGCTGAACGGCGTCGCCGACGTCGAGCTCCGCCGCGGCAGCCTGCTCGAGCCCGTCGCGGGCGAGCGCTTCGGCTGCATCGCCTGCAACCCGCCCTACGTCGTCTCGCCGGACACCCGCTTCGTCTTCCGCGACAGCGGCCTTCCCGGCGACCGGGTGAGCGAGGAGCTCGCGCGGGGTCTGCCGGGCCTGCTGGAGCCTGGAGGCTTCGCGACCTTGATGGCGAGCTGGGTGCAGGTCGGCGCCGACCCGGCAGCCCGCCCGCGCGCGTGGCTCGAGGGCTCGGGCTGCGACGCCTGGATCCTGCATACGACGACCGACGACCCCCTCTCGAACGCAGCCGCGTGGACCCGCGACGCCGGCGACTCCGCCGAGGCCTTCGCCGCCGCGCTCGACCGCTGGACGGCGTACTACCGCGAGCTCGGAATCGAGGGGCTCGCCTACGGCGCGCTCGTGCTGCGCCGGCGCGACGGCGAGAGCTGGACGCGCGGCGCGAGCCTGCCGCCGCGGGCGCTCGAGCCGGCCGGGGGTCAGCTCCTGCGCATGTTCGCCGGCGTCGACGCCGTGTCGGCCGGGGACGACGCGGTCCTCGAGCTGCGGCTCGCGCCCGCCCCCGCCACGCGGTTCGAGCAGGTCGTCGCGCCGCGCGAGGGCTGGACGGTGACGAGCGCGACGCTCGTGCTCGAGGAAGGCCTCGGCTTCAGGGCGGAGGTGGACGAGCCGACGCTGCGGCTCCTGCGGTCGCTCGACGGGACGAGAACGGCCCGCGAAGCCGTCGCCGCCTCGCTCGGCGACGCTGCGCTCCCGGAGGCCGCCGCGATCCTGCGCGGCATGCTCGAGACCGGCTTCCTCGAGCTCCCGGGATGACGAGGGGGCGGCTCCCGCCGCCCCCTCGGGCTGTCCTAGTCGCGGTCCCTGCGCGGACCGCGGTCACGGCCGCCACGGCCGCGGTCGTCGCGGCGCGGTCGATCCTCCTCCGGGGGCCGCGGCGGCGCCGACTT
>DASUOK010000206.1:0-20278 GCA_036276675.1 Gaiellaceae bacterium
GAGCTCGCGGAGACGAGCGACCGGCGCGTGGTCGGGTTCCTCGACGACAACACCGGCCTGCGCCGGCGCCGGATCCATGCCGTGACGGTGCACGGCTCGCTGAACGAGCTGCCGCGGCTGGTCGAGAGCCTGCGCGCCGACGAGGTGCTGGTGACGATCCCGGATGCGCCCGAGCGACGCCTCGCGGAGCTCATCGCCGCCTGCGAGGCCGCCGACGTCCCCTGCAGCTTCGTGCGCCGCGAGATCGCCCCGCCGCCTGCCCGCGCCCAGGCGTCGGTCGAGTGAACGCCCCCGTGCGGAGGCAGGCCGAGCGGATCTCGCCCGGCCTGGCGAGGCTCGTCCTCGCGATCGCCTATCTCAGCCTGGCCGCGCTCTACGCGTGGCAGGCGTCGAAGCGGGTCTCGCCGACGATCTTCTCGGACGAGGCGGAGTTCTCGCAGATCTCGCGCGGGATCGCGGAGAACGGCGTCCCCTCGCGTCGCGGCGAGCCGAGCGGCTTCGAGACGCTCTACACGTACCTCGTCGCGCCGGCGTGGTGGCTCGACGGCGCAGAGGCGTCGTGGGAGGCGGCGAAGCTGATCGGCGTCCTCGTCATGAGCACGGCGATCTTCCCGGCGTATGCGCTCGCCCGGTTCGTCGTCTCGCGCGGCTGGGCGCTCGTCGCCGCGGTCATCGCCGTCGCGGCGCCGCCGCTCTCGTACTCCCCGTACCTCCTCGACGAGCCGCTCGCCTACCCGTTCTCGACCGCCGCGCTCTGGGCGATCGTCGCCGCGGTGGCGCGACCGTCGTGGCCTCGCATGGGGCTCGCCGCGGCGCTTTGCCTCGTGGCCCCGCTCGTGCGCGGCCAGCTGGCGGTGCTCCTGATCGTCTTCGGCGCCGGCCTGTTCTCGCTCCTGTGGCGGACCGAGCGCTTCAGGGCGTGGCGCGCGAGCTGGACGACCGGCGACTGGGTGGGCGCGGTCGCGCTCGTCATCGGCGGCGCCATCGTCGTCAGCGCGGCCGCCGGGCACCGCTCCGAGCCGTGGTACGTCGCGACGGGATTCGAGAAGCGGCTGCTGCTCGACAACGCCACGTGGTCGCTGGCGGCGCTCGCGATCGGGCTCGGCATCCTGCCCCTCGTCGCGACCGTCGTCGCGATTCTCTCGCGCCGCCTTTGGGCCACGGACGGGGGCCGCGCCTTCGCCGTCGTCACCGTGGCCGCGTTCGCCGCCTTCCTCTTCTACACCGGCGTGAAGGGCGCCTATCTCGCGAAGACGTTCTCGATCCTCGTGCTCGAGCGGAACCTGATCTACCTGACGCCGCTCGCGGTCGCGGCGACGGCCGCTGTCCTGTCGCGGTCCCTCGCGACCGTCCCGTCGCTTCTGGGCGGGCTCGGCGTCGCGCTGCTCGTGGTCGCGACGGCCTCGTTCCGACTCGACCAGTACCCCTACTTCGAGTCCCCGGGCCTCGCGATCACGGCGTTCGCGAACCGCGAGCTCGCGTGGGACGAACCGACGATCCGGCGCGCCCTCTACGTCGCCGCGCTCGTCTCGGTCGCACTCCTCGCGGCGCGCGGGCTCGCTCGCACGCGCCGACTCGGGCTCACGGTCGCGGCTGTCGCCGTCTGCGCGGTGGCGACATGGACGCTGACGACCGAGGTGTACGCCGCGCGCGGGCTGAACGTCTTCGCCGAGCGGCTGCACGGGGCGACGCCGCGCCCGGTCGACTGGGTCGACCGGGCCACTGACGGCGGCTCGACGCTCTACCTCGGCCAGCAGATCAACGACCCGAATCCGATCTTCCTGCTCGAGTTCTGGAACCGCTCGATCGGACACGTGTGGAGCCTCGACGGCACCGCGCCCGTCCCGTCCCTGTCGCCGGATCTCGGCGCCCCCGACGGCACGCTGAGCCCGCAGGTCGACGCGGAGTGGGTGGTGACCGGCAACGGCGTCGAGGTCGTCGGCGACCGCGTCGGGGAGCCGATGGCCGGCATGACGCTCTTCCGGGTCGATCCTCCGCTGCGGTACCGCTACGCCGTCAACGGCGTCTCGACCGACGGCTGGATGGGTGCACACGCGACGTATGCCCAGTACGCGCCCGACGAGGGACGTTCGCGGGGCTTCGCGCGCATCACGCTCTCGCGGCAGGGCGCCTGCTCGGAGGCGGTCGGCACGACCGACGTCGTCGTGAAGATCGGCTCCGTCGTCGTCGCCGACAAGCAGCCCGCGCTCGGTGAGGTGACGGACGTGGTGCGCGAGAGCCTGGCGCCCTGCGGCGCCAAGGTCGTGGTGCTGCGCGCGACCGTGCCCTACTTCGTCGACGTCTCGGTCTCGCCGACGTTCGTCCCCGCCGAGATCGACGCGTCGAGCGGCGACGTCCGCGAGCTCGGCGCGCAGGTGCGGTTCGACTTCCTCCCGCTCTAGGCGGGTTTGGCGGAATACAGGCAATGCCGTCGGGCCACGCTGCTCGCCCCGATGCTGCGTCCTCGGTCGCGCCGATAGCTCGGCTATCGGCGCTCCCTGCGTCCTTGCCTCGGGCCGAGTAGCGCACCCCCACGACGAGCGGCATTCCGCCAAACCCTCCTAGCCGCGGAGCACCAACAGCCGCTCGGGGTGCTTGCGCACGAAGCGGGCCATCCCGCGCAGGTGCCACCACGTGTGGCGGCTGAGGAAGCGCTTGTCGATCACGGCCGCGTACGCGTGGTTGACGACCGCCTCGGGCACCAGCCAGCGCTCCCAGCCGGCGCGGGCGGCGCGGTAGGCGACGTCGATGTCCTCGACGTAGTGGCGGTAGCCGCCGTCCCAGCCGCCGATCTCCTCCAGCATCGTCCGGCGCATGAGCAGGCAGGCGCCGCCGAGGAGCCAATCGCCCCGGGTCGGCTGGGTCGGGCGCGTGCCGTAGTGCCCGACCTGGTGCTCGTAGGGAGGCCGCAGCAGCCGCAGCGGCGTCCGGCGCCAGAGGGTGCCGAGCACGTCCGGGAAGCGGCGGAGCGAGGGCTGCCAGGTGCCGTCGGGCCAGAAGACGAGGGGGCCGACGAGGCCGGCGCGCGGGTGCTCGTCGGCGAAGCGCGCGAGCGCCGCCACCGCTCCCTCCTCGGGCACGGCATCGGGATTCGAGAGCAGGACGTACGAGCCCGTCGTGGCCGCCACGCCGGCGTTCACGTTCGCGGCGAATGTGCGCGGGCGCGGGCTCTCGACCACGCGCGCGCCGTCCGGCAGGCTGCCGACGCTGCCGGGAGTGTTGGCGATCACGAGGAGCTCGTCCACCTGCGGCGCGAGCGCCGGCAGCGACGCCTCGAGCTCGCGCGCGTGCCCGTGCGAGACGACGACGGCGGAGACCCTCATCCGATCGCCTCGCGATAGACGTCGAGCGTCTTCGCCGCGCTCGTGCGCCAGCTGAAGACCCGCGCGCGCTCGAGCCCCGCGGCGACGAGCCGCTCCCGCTCGCCTAGCGCGCGACGCAGCCCGTCCGCGAGGTGCTCGCCGTCGACGATCACCGCCGCGTCTCCCGCGACCTCGCGCAAGGCCGCCTCGTCGACCGTGACGACGGGCGTCCCGCAGGCCATCGCCTCCAGCACGGGCAGGCCGAAGCCCTCGTAGCGCGACGGCTGGATCAGGCAGGCGGCGGTGCGGTAGAGCTCGACGAGCTCGAGCTTCGTCACGTAGCCGCGCAGGTCGGCCCCGCGCGCCCGCAGCTCGGCTGCGAGCGCCTCGTCCTTCACCGGCCCCACGACCACGAGGGGGAGCCCGACCGCCGCGGCCGCCGCCGCCGCCGCGGCCTGGTTCTTCCGCCGCTGCACCGCCCCGACGGCGAGCACGAACGCACCTCGAGGCACCGTGTCGTCCGGGGTGAAGGCGGGATCGGCCCCGTTCGGCGTGACGACGATCTTGTCGTCCGGCACGCCGTAGAGCTCGACGAGATCGGCGCGGGTCCGCTCCGAGACGGTCAGCACTCGCACGGCGGCACGAACGGCTCTCGGCACGACGCGGCGGAAGACGAGCCGGTCCTTCCACGGCATCAACGAGGGATCCCGCTCGAACGAGAGATCGTGAACAGTCACGACGGCGGGGCACGGCGCCCGCGCCGGTAACGCGTACTGCGTGTGCACGAGCGCGGCACCCTCACGGCGCAGGAGGCGCGGCACGGTCCAGAGCATGCGCGCCTCCTGCAGCGTCGTCTCGAGCTCGAACGCCTCGATCCCCGGCGGCACCAGGTGGGCGTGGCGCGTGATCGCGCCGATGCGGAGCCCGCTGCCCGGGGCGAGCTCGCCGAGCTCCCGGAGCAGGTTCAACACGTACGTCTCGTCGCCGGTGCGGTGCCGTCCGAGCACGTCGGCGTCGACGACGACGAGCGGCTCGCTCACGAGAGCGCCCTACGGTACCCCGCCACGGCCGCGTCCAGCGCCCGCTCCCACGTGTAGTGCCGCGCCCGCTCGAGCCCGCGGCGGACGAGCTCGTCACGCCCGCGGTCGGCCTCGTCGATGCCCGCGGCGATCGCGGCGGGGTCGAGCGGGTCGACCAGCACGGAGGCGCCGCCGGTGACCTCCTCGAGCGCGCCACCCGCACTCGTGACGACGGGCGTGCCGCACGCCATCGCCTCCAGCGCGGGGATGCCGAAGCCCTCGTAGAGCGAGGGGAAGACGAGGCAGCGCGCGCCGCGGTAGGCGGCGGCGAGCGCGTCGTCGCCGATCCGGCCGAGCCAGGACACGTGCACGCCGGAGGCGCCCGCGTCCCCCCAGCCGCGCTCGCCGACGAGGCGCAGCTCGACACCGGCGCGCGCCGTCGCCTCGACCACCCGCGCGAGATTCTTGCGCGGCTCGAGCGTGCCGACGGCGAGCACGTAGTCCCCCTCCAGCCGCGGCCCCGCAGCCGTGAAGACCGGCTCGAGCGCGTTCGGCACGACGTCGACGCGGTCGGCGTCGACTCGGGCGAGCTCCACGACCTCGCGCTTGGAGAACTCGGAGACGGCGAAGACGCGGTCGGCGGCACGGAGCGTCGGCCGCAGCGCCGTGCGGCCGTAGAGCCGGGTCCACGCGGGGAAGACCTCGGGCTGCCGCAGCACGGCGAGGTCGTGCACCGTCACGATCGTCGGCAGCGACGCGCGCGGCGGGGCGCGGAAGATCGTGCAGTGGAGAACGTCCGCGCCGGCCCGCGCGGCGGCACGCGGCAGCAGGGCCGGGTACCAGAGGACGTCGCGCGCGACCGCCGTCCAGCGGCCTGGCCCGCCCCACGTCAGCGGCGCGACGTCGACGTCCGGCCGCCCCTCGAGCCCGCGGTGCAGGCCAGACACCCAGCGGGCGGTGCCGGCGCGGGTCTGCAGCAGCGGCGCCACGTCGAGACCGACCTTCATCCCACCGCCTCCCGCCACGCCTGCAGGTGGATCTCGCCGCAGCGGCGCCACGTGAACCCGGCCGCATGAGCGAGCCCGGCCGCGACGAGCTCCGGGCGGCGGTCGAGCGCCTCCCGGATGCCGGCGGTCATCGCTGCCGCGTCGTCCGGGTCGACGCGCACGGCCGCCTCGCCGCAGGCCTCGTCCATGGACGGATGCGCCGACGCGACGACGGGGACGCCGCACGCCATCGCCTCGACGATCGGCATGCCGAAGCCTTCGAAGCGCGACGGGTAGACGTAGGCGGCGGCGCCGCGCATCAGCCGCGGAACCTCGGCCTCGGTCACGAAGCCGAGCCTCAGGATCCCGGGGTCGTCGAGCAGCGGCTGGTCGCCCCAGCCCGCCGCGCCCGCGACCGCCAGCGCCAGCTCGTCGCGCAGGGGCCGCCACGCCTCGAGCAGCGTCGCGAGATTCTTGCGCGGCTCGAGCGTGGCCAGGCTGAGGAGATACGGCCGGCCGAGATCGGCGCGCTCCCCGGCGGCGGAGTACTCCGGGCGGACGCCCGGCGGCGCGACCAGGATCCGCTCCGCCGGTACGCCGAGATGCTCCTCCACGTCGCGGCCGGTGTAGGCGGAGTTGACGAAGACGAGGTCGCACTCGGCCGTGCGCGCGTACTTGTAGCCGTGCATCGAGCGCGTCCGGTCGGTCACCCAGTCGGGGAAGCGCAGCGGCACCAGGTCGTGGACCATCGTCGAGCGGACTCCGGCGCGCTGCGGCGGCACGAGCCAGTCGCTGAAGTGGAGCACGTCGAGCCGGCCGAGCCAGCGCTCGGCGGCCGGATGGCCGAGCCGGCTCCAACCCATCCGGAAGGCGTGCGACCACGGCAGCACGGCCGTCCGCACCGTCACCGGCACGTCCGCGAGCGCCTCCTGGATCAGCCGCCGGCCCCGCAGTCGCGTCGGCGCGAACGCGATCAGCTCGTGCTCGCCGCCCGCGACCTCGGCGACCCCGGCCAGGGACCCGCGCACGTAGTTGCCGATGCCCGTGCGCTGGTGGGAGAGCGGGCTGACGTCGACGGCGATTCTCATCGGGTGTGGAAGAACGTGTCGAAGTGGGCGCCGAGCTCGCGATCGTCGCCGCCGCCGGGGACCTTCGTCCGCGCGACGCGGAAGACGACGCGGCACGTGCCACCCTCCGGCACGGTGCGCACGCGCAGCTCGGCCGTGCCCGGCGGGGCGATCCGCACCCGCCCGGCTCGCTCGCCGCCGACGAACGCCGTCACGATCTGATCCTCGTCGTAGAGGTTGGGGTCACTCGAGAGCCCGACGACGAGCGTGCCGCCGCGACAGCGCTCCTGCGTCCACGTCACCTCACGGCCGGACCACGTGTCGCCCGGGTAGAGACCCTCGATCTGCGTCTCGGTGGCGACGAGCGGCGGCGCGACCTCCCGCAGCGTGATGCCGATGCCGGGATCGCGTGCGAGCACCTCGCCGTCCGGCGTGATCGAGTCCTCCGTGAGCACGTAGTCCGCCTCCACCGCCCGGCCGTCGACCGTGCGGATCTCGCCGGTCTCCTCGTCGATCGTCACCTCGGCCTCCGCGAGCCCGCCGGGCGTCGGCCCGCCGATGTAGTAGATCGGCCCGACCGCACGGTTGAAGAACTCGTTCTGGTTGACGGCGAAGCGGTCCGTGATCCCGGTCCAGACGAACGCGGCCGTCGCGCCGTCCGGCAGCGCCCGGTCGATCCAGTCGCGGTGCCCGACCCGGATTCCCTCGAAGAGCGCGCCCGCGGAAACCCGCGCGGTCGCGAAGCCGTACTCGCCACGCCAGACGTTGTGCGAGACGGCCGCCATGAACACCAGCGTCGCGGCGGGCAGCGCGAGCGCGTACGGCCGGGGGACGAGCAGGAAGAGCGCGGCCGCGAGCGCGCCGCCGGCGAGCACCGTGGCGTAGACCGAGTCGAACAGCAGCGAGCCGTACGCGTCCCAGATCGGCAGGAACGCGAGCGTGTCGGAGATGGCCGCGGTCTCGATGAAGCGCTCGAAGGGGATCGTCAACGGCAGCAGCGCGGCGGCGACCGCGACCGCCGCCGCCGCCACGCGCGGCCGCGGCAGGCCGCGTTCGACCCACGCGAGCAGCGCGATCAGGAAGAACGGGGCGACGACGAACGTGTTGCGCTCCTGGATCCGGTTCGCGAACTCCGACGCGAACGCCGCCACGACGAGCAGCACGGACGTCGTCAGCCCGATGCCGGCGGCCAGGAACGGCGCCAGGTCGGGGTGGTCACGGCGGGCGAGGAGCGTCAGCAGGAGGAAGGCCGCGAAGGGCAGCACGCCCAGATACAGGTCGAGCTCGGCGAGGTGGTAGAGGAAGAAGCGCGCCACCGTCGCGGTGTCGTAGGAGCGGTCGCCCACGATCGAGTAGGCGCCCAGGAGGTCCGAGAGGGAGCGGCCGCGCAGCGCCTGTGCCGCGACGACGAGCAGCGCCCCGGCGGCCACGACGCCGTAGAGGACGCGGAAGCGGCCGAGCTCCGCCCGGAGCGGGCGGCGCCCGAGGAGCGCGAGCAGGAAGGGCCCGGCGAGCAGCGCCGGCACGAAGGCGACCGCCTGCACTCGCGTGGCGAAGGCGAGCCCGACGAGCGCGAGCAGCAGCGCCTGGCGCCCGAGCGTCGGCCGCTCGAGCACGAGCACGAGCACGAGCGCCGTCGTCAGGAAGAGCGGATAGAAGACGTTCTCCGTCATCACCGTGCCCGTGTAGGCCAGCGACGGCAGGGCGACCGCCAGCACGGCCGCGAGCAGCGCGAGCGGCGGCGCGACGACGCGCCGCGCGAGGAAGTACGCCGGCACGGCGGCGAGCGACATCAGCAGTGAGTTCAGCGTCTTCACGGCCGCGTACGCGTCCGGGAGCGCGTCGAAGAGCGCGTAGGCGGGGCTGATCAGGACGGGATAGACGAGGCTGAAGCCGCCGGCCGGCGCGCCCCGCACCTGGAAGCCGTCGCCCGCTGCGAGGCTGCGCGCGAGCTCGGAGTAGATCAGCTCGTCGACCATGATGAACGGCGCGACGATGCCCCGCGCGAGCCAGGCGCGGAGGGCGAACGAGAGGACGACGATCGCGGCCAGCCAGCCCCACGCGGGGACGGCGCGTGCCCTGTCGATCAAGACCGGCGACCGAGCTCGACCTCGGCGAGCCGCCGCGCGAGCTCGGCCGCCTCGGCCGAGTCGGGGGCGATGCCGACGTCCGCCGCAGCCTGTGAGACCTCCCGCAACACCGAGTCACCCACGGCCTCGCCGCCGGCCGCCCGTTCGAGCGCCGCGGCGTAGAGCTCGGCCACCCGGCCGAGGTCGTGCTCGCGGCGGGCGAGCTCGGCCGCCGCCGCGCCCATCTCCCGGCGCGCGTGCTCCTGCGTCGCCAGCAGCTCGAGCGCGGCGTGCAGCGTCTCCACCTCGCGGTCGTCGACGGGCACCTTCAGCGCCACGTCGTCTGGCAGCTCCGAGAACCAGCCGACGTCGCTCACCACGACCGGCTTCCCCAGCGACAGCTGTCGCACGACGCTGCCGGAGGTCTCGCCCATCGTCGGAGCGCGCAGGTTGACGCACGCGTCGCAGGCCGCCATGAGCGACCAGAGCCGCTCCTCGGGCACGTAGTCCATGCGCACGATGCCCTCGTCGGAGAGACCGAGCCGCTGCAGGCGGCGCTCGAGATCGAAGCCGGGCGAGGTGGCGCCGACGAGCAGGAGCCGGGCGCCGGAGTGGTGGCGGCGGAGCCGCGCGAAGGCCTCCAGCAGCTGCGGGATCCGCTTGCTCGCGTTGAGGTTGCCGAAACAGCCGAAGAGCGGGCGGCCCTGCAGCGGACTGTCGCCCGGCTCGAGCTCGGGCACGGGCCAGGCGGGATGGGGGATCCGCCAGATCGGCCCCTCGTAGCCGGCCGCCCGCGCGCGCTCCTCCACGTAGCGGGAGTGGACGATCAGCCCGGTGGCGAGGCCCAGCACCTCTCCCGCCAGGTGGAAGTCGTCGGGCCGGCTCTCCCACAGCGGGGGAATCCGCTTGTCGAGCACGCCGTGTCCCAGCAGGCGGCCGACCACGCCACCCTCGCGCTCCATCGCGTCGAGGTAGGCATGGCCGTCGCGCCGGCCGATCGTGAGGCCGGCGACGAGATGGTGGAGGACGAAGTCGTGCAGGACGACGACACCGGGCCGTCCGGTGGGCCGCCGCCGGAGCGCGTCGACGATCCAGCCGTGGGCGTCGGGGTTGTTGCCGAGGTGGTAGAGCGCGAGGTCGGTGCCGCGCGGGGGCCGGGTCCGCCCGCGGCGCACGACCTGCACGTCCACGTGCCGCGACAGCGCCGGCAGGAGCAGCGCGCTGTAGTCGGCGATGCCCGAGCGCTCGGGCGGCAGCGGGCTGTAGAGGGCGACCCTCATGCGAGGAGGCGCTCGATGCAGGAGCCCCAGGTGACGCGCGCCGCCACGTCGCGGCCGGCCCGGCCGTAGGCCTCGGCCTCGCCGGGGTTCGCGCGCAGAAACGCGGCCGCCTCGGCGAGCGCCGCAGGGTCCGGAGCGGTCACGAGCCCGGTGCGCCGGTCGGTGACGATCTCGAGCGGCCCGCCCGCGTCGGTCGTCGTCAGCACCGGCTTGCCGGAGAGGAAGGCCTCGAAGGGAACCATCCCGAAGTCCTCGTCCACGGGCGCGTAGTAGACCGCCAGGCAGCGCGCGTAGAGCGAGGCGAGCTCGGCCTCGTCGACGCGGCCCGTGAACTCGGCACGGCCGTTCAGGCCGCGCTCGTGGGCGAGCCGCTCCAGCCGCTCGCGGTCGGGCCCGTCGCCCGTGACGACGACGCGCAGCGACGGGTCGAGTGCCGCCGCCTCCAACAGGAGGTCGTTCCGCTTGGCGCGGTCGAGCCGGCCGACGGAGAGGAAGAAGTCTCCGTACTCGTCGCAGCGGTAGGGCAACTCCTGGGGCGGGTGCGGCATCACCTCCGCGGCGAGCCCGGTCGAGCGCTCGATCCGACCCGCCACGTTCTGCGAGGTCGCGAACAGCCGCCTCGCCTCGCCGAGGGCGATCCGGTCGAGCCGCTGGACCGAGCGGCGGAGCGCCCGCTCGGGCGGCGACTCGCCGAACTGGCCCAGGTCGGTCCTGTCGAGCTCGTACGCCTGGCGGAACTGGTGCAGCACCCAGACGCGCTTGTTCGGGTGCCGGACGCAGTAGGAGGGGAACTTCGTCGCCACGACGCAGTCGATCGGACGGCCGTCCGACTCCTCGAGATCGAGCAGCCGCCAGAGGAACGCCTGCGAGAGCACCTTCGTGCCCGGGTACCACTTGAACGGGACGGTGACCAGCTCGACCTCGTGGTCGCGCGCGCGCAGCTCGTCGACGAGCGTGTCCGCGAAGATCTCGGCGCCGCCGCGGACGAACGGCACCTGCGGGGCGCAGACGGCGATCCTCACTGCCGGGCTCGAAGCTCGGCCTCGAGCTGCGTCTCGAGCTGGGCGACGCGGGCCTCGAGGTCGTCGATCAGCCGCAGCGCGGCCGCGTTGAACGAGCGCTGGTCGTACGCGAGCGGCTCGACGTACCAGCGCATCAGCTTGCGCAGGACGGCCTTGACCGGGTTCCCGAGCTTCCCGCGGAAGCCGGGGCGGAGCTGCAGCGGCCGGTCGGCCGAGACGGGCCAGAGCCGCTCCGCCTCGGAGCGGGCGGCGAGCCGCTCCTCCGCGCCGCCCTCCCCGTGCAGCCCGGGTGCAGCACCGGAGCGCCGCACCTCCTCCTTCAGCCGCGCGAAGAGTGCGGCCACGTCGGCGTCTCCACCGGCGGAAATCCCTGCTGAATCCAGGTTTTCGTCGGCGGGAGCGGACATCGGCCAATCTTAGCTTCGGCGGGGGATAGGCTCAGGCGCATGCGGGTGGGCCTCAGCCTCCTGACCCTCGTCCCCGGCGAGGTGGGCGGGGCGGAGACCGCCGCCCGCGGCCTGGCGCGCGGCCTGGCGGAGGTCGGCACGCTCGAGTACACGGTGCTCGTGCCGCCGGCGGCGCCGGGCGCCGGCGAGGGGCTGCCGGAGGTGCTGGTGACGGAGTATCGGCGCGCGCGGACGATCCCGCAGCGGGCGTTCGCAATGGCACTCGCCGCGGCCAGGCCCGGCCCGCTGCGGCGGCGTTACGCGGACTTCGAGCTCGTCCATTTCCCGCTGACGATCGCGGTGCCGCCGCTCGAGCTCCCGAGCGTCGTCACCGTGCACGACCTCCAGCACCTCGAGCTGCCGCACCTCTTCAGCCGCTCCGAGCGGCTGTTCCGGCGCCGCGCCCACGAGGGCTCGGCGCGGCGGGCGACGGCGGTGGTCGTGCCGAGCCAGTTCGTGCGCCGGAGCGTGATCGAGCGGCTCGGGCTGCCGCCGGAGCGCGTGCACGCGATTCCCTGGGGCGTCGACCACGAGCGCTTCTCGCCCGGCCCGGAGGAGCGTGAGGGCTTCCTGCTCTATCCCGGCCGGCCGTGGGGGCACAAGAACCACGAGCGGCTCTTCGAGGCCCTCGGGTTGCTGCGGCAGGAGCGGCCGGAGCTGGAGCTCGTGCTCACCGGCGGCGGCCACGAGGGCCGCCCCGTCCCCGCCGGTGTACGCGTGGCGGGCCTCGTCTCCGCCGGCGAGCTCGTCTCGCTCTATCGGCGCGCCGCCTGCCTCGTCTTCCCGAGCCTCTACGAGGGCTTCGGCCAGCCGCCGCTCGAGGCGATGGCGTGCGGCTGCCCGGTCGCGTGCTCGAACGCGGCCGCGTTGCCGGAGGCGGTCGGGGACGCCGCCGCCCTCTTCGACCCCGAGGAGCCGGAGGACATCGCCGCCGTCGTCGCCGCGGTGCTGGAGAGCCCGGAGCGGCTCGTCACGGCGGGGTACGAGCGGGCGCGCCGCTTCACCTGGGCCGAGACGGCACGCCGGCACGAGGACGTCTACCGCTCGGTCGGAGCACGCGCGGCGAAGTAGCGGACCGTCCGCACGCCGCCGCCCTCGCTCACCTCGGTCCGGAGCACGTCGGCCTCGAGGGCCGCCAGGTGCGCGCGCACGTCGCGCTCCGGCAGCGCGGTCATCCGCATCGGCGTCAGCGGCGTGCGCCGGAGCAGCGTCTCCTCGGCGACGCCGAGCCGGCGCAGCACGGCGTACACGCGCCTCGTGAGGGCGAGGCGGTACGGCCACGAGATCCGGTCGGGCACGCCGAACACGACGATGCCGTCGCCGGCGACGACGCGGAGGAGCTCGGCGATGTAGCCCCGCACGAGCTCGCGCGACGGCAGGTGCTGGAGCACCAGGCTCGTGTACACGAGATCGAACTCGCCGTCGCGGAACTGCGCGAGCTCGGCGGTCGTGTTCTGGCGGAACTCGCACCCGGGCACGTCCGCGTTCAACCGCTGGGCCGTCTCGACCATGGCGGCGGAGATGTCGACACCGACCGCCCGCTCGAACCGGCTCGCGAGCGCGCGGGTGAGCCGGCCGGCGCCGCAGCCGAAGTCGAGCGCGCTCCGCCTGGCGCGGGGCCGACCGAGCCGCTCGGCTGCGGCCAGCACTTCGGCGATCTCGGCCTCGCCTGTGGCGAGGAACTCCTCGGCGTCCCACCCGCCGCCGCGCTTGTCCGGCTCGGTCAGGACGGCCCAGAGCGCGTCGTGCTCCGCCAGCTTCTCCCATTCGGACCGGTGCCGTTCGAGCGTCATCGGGCGAGGACACGACGATACGCGTCGGCCAGCCGCTCCGCGGCCGCCTCGAGCGAGTACCGGCGCACGAGCACCGGGTCGTGCTCCATCCGCTCGCCGGGCGCCCGCGTCAGCGGGCCGAGCTCGAGCAGCCGCGCGAGCTCGAGCCAGTCGCCGGGCGCGAACAGCTGAGCGCCGGGCCCCAGCACCTCCGGGATCGCGCCGCTCGTGCTGGCGAGGATCGACACGCCCGACGCGAGTGCTTCCGCGAGCACCATGCCGAACTGCTCCTCCCAGAGCGGGATCGAGAGGCTGGCGAGGACGACACACGAGGCGGCCGCGAAGACGGCGGGCATCTCCCCGTGCGGCACGGAGCGGATCTCGACGCGTCCGCCGAGGCCGAGGTCGGCGGCGTAGCGGAGCAGCCGCTCGCGCTCCGGCCCCTCACCGACGAGCAGCAACCGCGGCGGCCGCTCGAGCGTCGCGAGCGCGCGCAGCACGTCGTAGTGGCCCTTCTCCCAGACCAGGCGGCCGGGCGAGACGACGAGGTGCTCGCCCGGCGGCCCCGGCGGAGCGGAGGCGCCCGCGAAGCGCTCCAGGTCGACCCCCGGGTAGGACACCTGGATCCGCTCGGGGTCGGCGCCCTCGAGCAGGAGACACCGCCTCGCGCGCTCCGTCGCCGCCAGGAAGAGATCGGCGCGCCCGAGCGCCTCGCGCCGGTAGGCGCGGCCGCGGAAGGCACGGAACGTCGCCCGGAAGGGAATCGTCTCCCATACCGTCAACACGAGCCGGAAGCCGAGCCGTTCCTTCAGCGCTGCGGGCTGGCCGCTGAACCAGACCCCCACCTCCGCCGAGTGGACGATGTCCGCTCCGGCCAGGTGGCGCTCGAGGTGCCGGTACCGGTCGCCCGGCAGCTGCGCCGCGAGGTCGCCGAGCCGCCCGCGCGGCAGCCGGTCGCGCAGCGCCGAGCCGCGCCGCAGCTGCAGGTCGAGGTCCTCCAGGTCGAAGCGGTTGGACCCGGTCACGAGCACGGACACGTCGAACTCGTCGCGCAGCAGCTCCCACGGGCGCAGGTCCCACGGGTTCGCGTTGTGGCCGCGCAGGAGGAGGACGCGCGGACGGCTCACAGCGGCTTCTTCCCACGGAGGGCCGGGACGATCTCCGGCGGGAACGCGCCGACGGCGAAGCCGGCGCCGACGAAGACGGCGGCGGCGAGCGGGGCCGTCAGCCAGGGGCTGAGCGGGAGCAGCGTCACGAGCGCACCGAGGGCGGCGGCCACCGCCGGTCGCCAGAGGAAATCGAGCCGCGGGGCGAGCCCGGCCCCGGCCCGCCGCAGGGCGACGAAGAGCAACCCGGCGAGGAGCAGCTCGACGGCGACCGCCGCGGCGGCGCCGCCGATCCCCTCGTAGGCCCGGACGAGCACGACGCCGAGCACGACGACGGCGACGAGCGCGACCCCGTTCGCCACCGCGACGTCGCGCTGCCGTCGCAGCGAGACGAGTCCGAGCGTCCACGCCTGGCTGACGAAGATCCCGAGCAGCGCGAACGCCTGGACCTGCAGGATCGGCGCCGCGTCGACGTACTCGTCGCCGCCGAGGAGCAGGATCGCGGGCTCCGCGAGCACGACGGTGACGAGCACGAGCAGCAGCGAGCCGGCCACGGCGGTCTCGGTCAGGCGCTGCAGGGCGTAGCGCAGGCGCTCGCGGTCCTCCGCGCCGGCCACCGCCAGCAACGGCAGCGCGACGGCCAGGACGAGAGTGGGGATGCCGAGCAGGATCTCGAAGATGCGGAACGACGTCGCGAAGAGCCCCGTCTCGATCTCGTCGGTCTGCATCGAGACGAGGATCACGAGCAGGCGCAGGTAGATCACGTTCATGGCGAGCGCGGCGGCGAGCGGCAGCGACTCACGCAGGAGCGCCCCCGCGGTGGCCCGGTCGAGCGACGGTCGCACGACCGCGACGAGCAGCGGCGTCAGCAGGAGCACGGCCAGGCCGACGGCGACCTGGACGCCGAAGAAGGGCAGCAGCGACGCGCCGGCGACGACGAGCAGCGCGACGCCGACGAGCGTGAGCGCATGACGCAGCGTCTCGACCAGCGTGATCGCGCCGAGCCGCAACTCGATCGCCAGCGGCATCATCAGCGTCGCCTGCGTGTTGACGAGGAGGATGCCGAAGCCCACGATCGCGGTCCCCGCCACGACCACGCCCGGATAGCCCGCCAGGGCCGCGAAGCCGACCGCCGCCAGGACGCCGGCGAGCGTGAGGGTGATCCGCAGGCCGACGAGGTTCCCCATCAGCGCCGGCCGCTCGGCGGCGGGCAGGATCGCGAGCTCGCGGCTGCCGACCGCCGTCAGACCCGCGTCGGTCACGGCGGCGACGATGCCGACCAGCGCGACGACGATCCCGTAGCGCCCGAAGTCCTCGACGCCGAGATGGCGCAGGAGGAGGACGGACGTGGCTGCGCCGAGCAGGATCCCGGCCGCGTACCCCACGCCTCGCAACGTCCCGCCGCGGATCACCTTCCCGCCCGCAGCGCCCGTCCGGAGGACGTCGGTCTCGTGTGGGAGGGCCACGCTAGGGTCAACCGTAATGAAGACGTGGGTCGTCATCCCGACGCTCGACGGACGGGAGCGGCTGCTGCGCACGCTCGCGAGCCTCGAGCGCCAGACCGTGCCCGCCGAGGTGGTCGTCGTCGACAACGCGTCGACCGACGGCACCGCCGACGCCGTCGCAAGCGCGCACCCGCGCGTGCACGTGCTCCGCAACGAGCGGAACCTCGGCTTCGGCGCAGCGATCAACCGGGCAGCCCTCGAGCTCGAGGGCGACGTGCTCGTGCTCGTGAACAACGACGTCGTCTGCGAGCCGGAGTTCCTGGAGCGGATCACTGCCCCCTTCGCCGATCCCGAGGTCGGCTCCGTCGCGGGCGTCCTGCTCCAGTCGGGCGCCCCCGAGCTCGTCGACTCGGCCGGGATCGAGCTGGACACGACCCTCGGCTCGTGGGACCACCTCTGGAATCGTCCTGCTGTCGAGCTCGCCACGGCCGCCGATCCCGTCGGGCCGTGCGGCGGGGCGGCCGCCTACCGACTCGACGTGTTCAGGGAGCTGGGCGGCTTCGACGAGACGCTGTTCGCCTACTGGGAGGACGTCGACCTGGCGCTGCGCTTCCGCGAGGCCGGCCTGCGCTGCGTCCTCGCCGCGGATGCACGCGCGCTCCACGAGCACGGCCAGACGCTCGGGGCCGCCTCGCCGGCGGCGCGCCGGCTGGAGGCGTTCGGCCGGGGGTACGTGCTCGCGAAGTACCGCGTCGCAGCCGGGCGGCCGCTGGCGCGGGTGAAGATCGCCGCGCTCGACTGGCCGGTCCTCCTCGTGCACCTGGCGCTCCGCCGCGAGGCAGGCCCGCTACGCGAGCGGCTGCGGGCGCGGCGGCTCGGGCTCCGCGCTCCGGCGCACCGCGCTCCACTGGAGCTCGCACGCGTCGGCTTCGCGACCGCGTTGCGGCGTCAGGCCGACCAGCTCCGCCTGCGCGTCTCCGGCGGCCTGCCCGCCCACTTCACGGACGGTGCGCGAGCGCGGAGAGCTGATAGCTGAGGAACTCGGCGCTGCGCCCGCGGGTGAGCCGTGCCGCGAGGCGCGACAGCGGCCGCAGAGCGCCGAAGTCGACGCCGTCGACGGTCCAGCCCGTGGACGCGAGCAGGTCGACGAGATCGCGACGCGTGAACCAGCGCAGGTGCGTGACGTCGCGGTGCTCCGCGGGCGTGTAGCCGAACGTCCCCCGGAGCGCCAGGTCGCGCAGGAGCGTCCAGTGGCGGGCGTTCGGCACCGAGACGTGGAGCCGGGCGCCGGCGGCCGCCACGGCGTGGAGGCGGCGCAGCAGCTCCCACGGGTCGACGAGGTGCTCGAGGAGGTCGTAGGCGAGGATTGTGTCGAACGGCCCGGTCAGCTGCTCCAACTGCTCCTCGACCGAGCCCACGCGCACCTCGTCGTACGCGCCGGCGGCGATCGCCGCCGCGGCGGGATCCAGCTCGACACCCGAGATGGAGGCGGCTCCCCCGTCGCGGAGGCTCCGCCCGGTTCCACCCTCGCCGCAGCCGACGTCGAGCACGCGCCCGAGCGGGCGGGGCAGCAACCGCACGAGCTCCGCGCGATCCTGGGAGAAGTAGCCGGTCGGCTTCACGCAGCTCTCGTGCAAACGAGGTTGACGTAGGCCCCGGACCACGGCTCGGACAGCGGCGCCGCACGCCCCCCGCCCTCGTCGATCCACTCGACTGTGAAGCCGTGCTCGCCGAGCCACGCGAGCAACTCGGCGCTCGACGAGCCTGCGGCGGCCAGCAGCTCGGGGTTGAGCTCGAGGAAGATCGCGCACGCCCCGCTGACGAGCCTCGTCATCCCGCGCAGGGCTTCCAGCTCGCCGCCCTCCACGTCGAGCTTGATCACATCGACCCGGCCGTCGACGGCGTCGTCACCGCGGACGACCTCGACGTCCACCGGCTCCGCGGTCGGCGCTGCGACGAAGAGGCTGCTCGTGTCACCGCTCGCGTACAGCCGGGTGCGGCCCGTGCGCGCGCCGAGGGCGGCTCCGTGGACCTCCACCCAGCCGGCCACGCCGTTCGCGGCGAGGTTCTCGCGCAGGACGCCGTGCACCGCCGGGTTCGGCTCGAACACGACCACGCGTCCGGCCGGGCCGGCCGCCCGGGCGGCGTGCACGGTGACGAAGCCGAGATGCGCGCCCCCTTCGAGCACGCGTCCGCCTGCCGGCACCGCAGCCGCGAGCAGCTGCACGAACGTCTGCTCGCGCCGCTGCTCGCGGAGCTCCCGCACGTAGTGCAGCTGGGCGAGGTCCACGCCGGCGAGCCGCACGCCGTCGACGTCGAGCTCGAACCGCTCGAAACGCCGCCCCACGAGCGGCGCGATCCGATCCACGGCGCGACCGAGCCCGGCACTGCGTGCCGCTCCGGCGACCCGCTCGAGCGCGCCCAGGATCGCCAGCTTCGCCTCCACGAGCAGATAGCCTACGGCGCGCCGGCATGAGCGACTCGATCTGGACCTCCACCAGCCGCGACGCGCTGCGGCGCGAGTTCGGCGACGTCTACGGCGGCCGGACGGTTCTCGTCACCGGCGCCGACGGCTTCATGGGCTCGCACCTGACCGACGCGCTCGTCGAGCTCGGCGCCAACGTGCACGCATTCGTGCGCGCGACCTCGAGCGGCGCGTTGAACAACATCGGGCACCTGCGGCGGCAGCTGAAGGTGCACTTCGCCGACCTGACGGACAAGACCTCGGTCGACTACCTCGTGCGGGAGCTCCGCGACACCGCGCCGGACAAGCCGTACGTCTTCCACCTGGGCGCCCAGGCGCACGTTGGCGAGTCGTGGCACCGGCCGTACGAGACGGTGATGGCGAACACCGTCGGAACGCTGAACCTGCTCCAGTCGGTGGTCGACAACGGGCTGGAGCTGGAGAAGTTCGACACCGCCGGCACCTCGGAGGAGTACGGCAACGTGCGCGAGAGCGTGGCCCACCACCACGACTACGACGACGGGGGCGGGCTGATCCTGCACGAGCGCTCGCCGATCAACCCGAAGTCGATCTACGCGACGGCGAAGGTGGCCGCGGACTTCCTGACGATGAACTACCACGACGCGTTCGGCGTCCCGGGCGTCGTCACGCGCATGTTCAACAACTACGGCCCGCGCCAGAACCCCCGCTACGTGACCGGCACGATCATCACGCAGGCGCTGACGCGCCCCACGATCGAGCTCGGGGCGCTGGAGCCGCTGCGCGACTTCTGCTTCTGCACCGACGGCGTGCGCGGCCACCTCACCGTGGCGGCCCAGGGGGTCCCCGGCGACGTCTACGTCTACGGCCAGGGCACGAACATCTCGATGGGCGACTGGGTCGACCTGATCCTGCGCGTCGGGCACGAGCACGGCTACTGGCCCGACGACCGCGAGATCGTGACGACGCCGGCGCGGCTGCGGCCCGGCGTGACCGACGTGATGGCGCTCCGCGTCGGCTACGAGAAGCTGCACGGCGAGACGGGCTGGGAGCCGCTCGTGTCGTGGGAGGAGGGCGTCCTGCAGACGATCGCCTGGTACGCCGCCAACCGCGAGCGCTGGCTCGGCCGGGTCGACTGGTTGACGCCGCTGCACGTGCCGACCTCCCGATGAGCGTCGTTCCCGAGCAGCCGAGCGTGCTCCGCCTGCACGAGCTCGTCGAGCGAGAAGGCATCTACCACCGACCGGAGGACGAGAGCTCGGAGTACCGGCGCCGCTGGGAGGACGAGGCGGCCGAGGACCACGTCCGCTCTGCGATCGCCGCCGGCGAGACGGAACGGGTCGACTACGCGGCTCTGACGGGGAAGATCTCGTCGGTCTGGCGGCGCCTCCCGCGCGGCCGCGCGTTCGGCAGCGTGCTCGAGATCGGCTCGGGCTACGGGCGGATCCCGCTCTACCTCGCACGCGAGCGCGAGATGACGTGGTCGGCGTACTGCGCCGTCGACATCTCGGAGACAATGCTCAAGCGCTTCGTGGAGTATCGCGACCGCTTCGCCCCGGCTCCCGAGAGTCGCCTCTACCGGGTCTGCGCGTCTGCCGACCGGCTGCCCCTCGAGGACGACAGCGTCGACCTGGCGATCACGAGCGCGGTGTTCCTGCACATGGGCAAGAGCTTCGTCGCGCGCGCCGTGAGCGAGATCGCGCGGACCCTGAAGCCCGACGGCGACTTCGTCTTCGACGTGTCCTTTCCGAACGCCCGCAACCCACCGAACCTCCTCCTGCGCCTGAAGCCCGCGCCCCTGCGGCCGCCGAACTTCATGAAGTTCTGGACGCGCGCCGAGGTCGAGTCGCTGCTCGAAGAGACGGGGCTCGCCGCGAAGGCGGGCGGCTTCACGCTCGAGCCCGGTGCGTATGCGCTGCTGCCAAAGCGCGTCGGGCCCATCTCAATCCCGCTCGCCCGGCGCGTCAACCGCGCAGTGGAGGGCGCACCGCCCCGCGCCCACGGCCTGCTCGCCTCCTCCTACACCGCCTACAGCCGGGGTTTTCTGGCGTGAGGGCGCTCGTCACCGGTGGCGGCGGCTTCGTCGGCTCCCGACTCGCCGAGCGCCTGGAGGCCGACGGGCACGTCGTCTTCATCGCGCGCCGGAACGAGTACGACCTGACGACGATGGACGCTGCCGCACGTCTCTTCGCGGCTGCGCAGCCGGAACTCGTCTTCCACCTGGCGGCGGAGGTCGGTGGCATCGGCGCCAACCGGGCGAACCCCGGCCGCTACTGGTACGCGAACCTGATGATGGGCGCCCACGTGCTCGAGCAGGCGCG